>JAESSM010000005.1 GCA_016764115.1 Bacteroidia bacterium
GAAGAAATATGCCTGAATACATTTTAAATATGAATCTTCCTAATGTTGGGATGATCGGTGAAGTTGAAAATGCTATTGATTTTATGAACTCAAAATCGATAATGGTTGTGCCTTTACTTTCGGGAAGTGGAATGCGCATAAAAATAATTGAGGGCCTGGCCTTGGAGAAAGCGATTGTTACAACTTCAATAGGTGCTGAAGGGATTAATTATGAAGATGGAAAGAATTTACTTATCGCAAATAACCCCAATGAGTTTGTTACTCAGATAGAAAGATTGATCACCGATAAGGAGTTGGTCAATAACCTGGGAGCGAATGCGAGGAAGTTAATTGAAATTGAATATTCAAATATCAAGTTAGTTGAAAACCTGGTTGAGGAATACAAGAAAATGGAGTCATGAAAATGGTTGAATTGATCTTTTGGGTTTCATTGTTATTGATGCTTCATTCTTATGTGATTTATCCTTTAATATTACACTTTTTGGGTAGGCGGAAAAAGATAAATATTAACGTGTTTAGCCAAAATGATGACCTGCCTAACGTAGCAATTTTACTGGCAGTACATAATGAAGAAGAGGTGATAGAAGAGAAGATAAAATCAACTTTTGATACAAATTATCCTTTGGAAAAGTTAGAGCTGTTGATTGGTTCGGATAATTCAACTGATAATACAAATAGTATAGTTCAAAGTATTGGTTATCAGAATAATAAAGTAAAACTATATGAGCATTCAGAAAGGCAAGGCAAGGCCGAAGTTATCTATAATTTAAGTCAACAAACAGATACTGAAATATTAATATTGACTGATGCGAATGTCATTTTTCAAAAAGATACAATTTTGGAATTAACAAAGCATTTTAAGAACAATAAAATTGGATTGGTTGCAGGGAATATTATCAATAAAGAACATAAACTTTCAGGTATTTCTTTGCAAGAAAAATCATATCTCGTTTATGAAAAAAGGATCAAGTTTTTGGAAGGTGTTGTTTGGGGAACAATGATCGGTGCATTTGGTGGGTGCTATGCAATTAGAAAAGAGAATTATGCGCGTGTCCCCGAAAAATTCTTAATGGATGACTTTTACATTTCTATGAATGTACTGAAACAAGGCAAGAAGACAATACAAGAAATGAACGCTGTTTGTTGGGAAGATGTTTCGGATAAGATCAGTGAAGAGTTTAGAAGAAAAGTAAGAATATCAGCAGGCAATTTTCAAAATTTAAGTGTATATAAAAGTTTGCTGTGGCCTCCATTTAGTAAAGTTAGTTTTAGTTTCTTTTCTCATAAAGTAATAAGATGGATTGGTCCGTTTTTGTTATTGATTATGTTAGCTAGTTGTTTTCTGTTATCTAAAATATTTGATTTTTATCTGGACTTGTTGGCTATTCAGCTTTGCTTAATTGCTTTGGTAGTATTTGATTTACTATTGAAAATCCTTAATATTCACTTGAAATTACTTAGATTTGCATCCCACTTTTATTTGATGAACCTAGCGTTACTAGTGGGTTTTGTAAAATATTTAAAAGGGGTTGAGACCAATGTTTGGAAACCTACTTTAAGAAACCAATAAACAAAAAATGTTAAACACTATAGAAGAAGCCCTAGGCGACATTAAGAAAGGGAAACTTGTAATCGTAGTTGATGATGAGGATCGTGAAAATGAGGGAGACTTAATTACTGCTGCAAGAAATGTCACTCCTGAAATAATCAATTTCATGGCTAAACATGCACGGGGATTGATATGTGCTCCTTTAATCGAAACAAGATGTGCGGAACTTGATCTGGAATTGATGGTAAATGAGAATACTGCGCGTCATGGAACTCCATTTACTGTTTCTGTAGATTTAATAGGAAAGGGATGTACGACAGGAATATCTGTAAGTGACAGAGCCAAAACAGTACAGGCATTAATTGATCCAAAAACGAAACCTGAAGATCTGGGTAGGCCAGGACACATATTCCCGTTGAGAGCAAAGAAAGGTGGAGTTTTAAGGCGCACCGGGCATACAGAAGCAACCATTGATCTAGCCAGATT
This sequence comes from Bacteroidia bacterium, assembly GCA_016764115.1. Lineage (GTDB taxonomy): Bacteria > Bacteroidota > Bacteroidia > JAESSM01 > NORP286 > NORP286. The sequence continues at coordinate 2,036 of JAESSM010000005.1, forward strand.
ATGTGGATATGAAGCAGCCGGTGTTTTAGTTGAGATAATGAATGAAGATGGAACAATGGCAAGATTGCCGGAACTTAAAAAAATGGCTCAGGAGTTTGATTTGAAAATCATTAGTATTAATGATCTTGTTGAATATAGGATGAACAATGAGAGCCTTATTGAAAAACAGATTGAATCAGTTGATATGCCTACTCAGCATGGAAATTTTAAACTTACTGCCTATAAACAAACCAATACTGATGAAATTCATTTAGCACTTATTAAGGGTGAATGGAAAAAGGATGAGCCGATTTTGGTGCGAGTGCATTCTTCATGTGTTACAGGAGATATTTTTGGTTCCTGTCGTTGTGATTGTGGTTCGCAGTTACACTCAGCTATGGACATGGTAGAAAAGGAAGGAAAGGGAGTAGTGTTATACATGAAACAGGAGGGAAGAGGCATAGGTTTGATCAATAAATTGAAGGCATATAAACTACAGGAAGAAGGAAAAGATACCGCTGAAGCAAACCTTGAGCTGGGATTTAAGATTGATGAAAGAGACTATGGTGTTGGTGCTCAAATATTACGTGATCTGGGAGTTTCGAAACTTAAACTAATAAGCAATAATCCGAAAAAGAGAATAGGACTTATAGGCTATGGGTTAGAGATTGTAGAAAGTGTGTCTTTAGAGATTGAATCAAATCTTCACAATCATAACTATCTCAAAACTAAACGAGATAAAATGGGGCATGAAATTTTGAAAGAAGATTAAGGAAGTTATTTGTCGTTAGTAATCCCGTTCTTTGCGATTCGTAGAATTCTAAGAACTGAGTTTGTCTTAAAAGTAAAAAATCCGTGTCATTCTGAACATAGTGAAGAATCTTGTTTCCGGATTATCACTATGTAACAAGATCCTTCAATTCTTCAGGATGACAAAAAATGGGCTTTTGAAAAAACCTCTAATATTTTAAGTGATTGATTTAATCGAGGTGTGGATACAATCTATACCTAGTTAGGAATCAGTTAAAGTCTTCAAAATATTCATAAGAAAACTCAATAGCATGAATTGGTTTTCCTGTTGCAGAATATTTGATTAACTTAATTTTATTCCCACTATCATCATAGATAAATTCTTCAATGTATTCAATATTATCATTGTTGTCCATTAGAACAGTTTTAATCTGCATATTCTTCTCATTATAATCTAGCAACAACCTCGCTTCAATCGTCTCCTCGGAATTGAGATATAACTTTTCCTTTATGTTCCCTCTATCGTTATAAATATACGCTTGCTGAGACCTAACACTACCATCAATATTATACCATCTTTCTTTGTCCAAATTATTTTGTTCGTAAACAAATTCTTTCTTAATTCTTACACTGCCATCAGAATTATATGTAATTGCTTCAATTAACTTGTCATTTGAATATGAATAAATTTCTTTAAAGGAAATATTAATATTTGGTAAAGTTCGAGGAACATTATACCAGGTTTTTTCAACAAGATCTCCTTTTTCATTGTACTTATTTACATATTTGAAATAGCTGCTATCAGAATCATAATTAAAGACAGTAGATGATTGTATTTCTTTACCTTCTTTATTAAAATCAGTAAAAATTTTCTTATAACTTCGAGATTTATCAAGGGAATCTGAAACATATTGATATAAGATTCCTGTTACCTTTTTTACCAATGCTTTACTTAGGCTATCAGCTTTTTTGCTATTGTTTTCAACATAATTGCCATCCACACTATTATTACAACTAATCAGGAAATTAAGGCCAATACAACAAATTAATAGGACTATATATTGCATCTACATTTAATATTTTAATTGGTTGATTTAATTTGGAGGTATAGATACAATCTACACCTAGCTGATTAAGGAAGTTTCCCGCTGTTGCTTGTTCCGTTCTTAACGGCATTTTTTAGATGCAGCATTTGAATAGCTGTAACTGCTGCTTCAACACCTTTATTTCCATATTTCCCTCCGGAACGGTCCAAAGCTTGTTCCTCATTGTCTGGCGTTAAAACTCCAAAAACAAATGGCTTATTGTACTTTAAACTTAGTTTGGTGAGTCCATTTGCAACAGCAGTGCTGATGTATTCATTATGTTTGGTATCACCCTTAATAACACATCCTAAACAAATCACAGCATCAACCCTTTTATATTCCGATAAGAATTGTGCACCTAATGGCAATTCAAAGCTTCCTGGCACATCGTATCGTATTAGGCAATCATCAGAAGATTCTGCTTTGATCAAAGTTTCATAGCAGCCTTTATAAAGTGCTTCTGTAATTTTCATATTCCAACTTGAAACAACGATCCCAAATGTCATTCCCCTTGCAGAAGGAATTGAATTAGGTTCTATATTTGATAGTTGCTCTTCTTTGATTGACATAGTTTCGAATTAGATATTCATTTTAGCTCTTGAAATATACTTGTCAATATCCTGGGCTTGCTTAGCTTCTTTGTACTTGTCTTTTATTTCATTATAAGCGCTTAAAGCCTCTTGAAAACTTCCCTGACTTTCAAAAGCAAGTCCTAATTTAAGTAAATATATTGGTGAAGTGAACTTATTTGGGCTGTTATATGCGGCCTCTTGGTAGTTGCTGATCGCATTGTCTATTTCGCCAAGTTCTAAGTAAGAATCACCAATGGAGCCAGTAGCAATGGTTTGAATAACCACGTCATTGCTACTAAAATCTTCAAGATATTCAATAGCATCTATGTATTCTCCTTTTTTTAAGTAAGAGATGCCAAGATAGTACTTGGCCAAATTACCTGCTTTTGTAGCTGAATACTCATCAATGATATCAAGAAACCCTAAGTAGTTACCGTCACCGTTAATAGCAAGATCTAATGAATCTTTTTCGAAGTAATTTTCAGCAACATACATTTGTTCAGACCCCTCAATTTCCAAAGGTTCCAGATATAATTTGTGATAACCAAAATACCCTCCGACAATTGCAATTATAACTCCTGCAATAATTGAAACCAATTGCTGATTAGAGTCTATGAATTTTTCGGATTTGCCAGGTTCAATTACTTCTGCCTCTTCTGCTTCTTCCTCCTCCTCATCATCATCTTCTTCTTCCTCTTCATCATCACCATCTTCTTCTTCCTGTTTTGCCTCTTCTTGAGGTTCTTCTTCTGGTTCTTTTTTAGAATCTTGTTCTACTGGTGATTCTTCATTACCTTCTTGTTGAGATTCATCTTTATTTTCTTCCGGTTGCTTGTCTTGCTCCTGTGATTCGTCTTTATCTGACATAGTTATCTAATTACTGCACATAAAATTTTGTGCAAAAATACAACATAATAAGGATTTTCAAACACCCAATACCCAAATAGAATTAGTTACTTATTCATAAATTTGTAAATAATTTGATCTATAAATCCAAATCGTGTATTTAGAGAAACTTTCTATAGTTAATTTCAAAAATTATGAGTCTGCTGAGTTGGAATTAAATAATGGTGTAAATTGTTTTGTTGGTGATAATGCTTCAGGCAAGACCGATCTTCTCGATGCAGTTCATTATTTAAGTTTATGTAAGAGTTATTTTAATCCAATTGACTCACAAAATATTCTACACGAAGCTCCCTTTTTTGTTATTCAGGGTAAGTTCATGAATAGTGATCATGTTGAGAATATCCATTGCGGTATAAAAAGGAATCAGCGTAAGCAATTCAAACGTAACAATAAGCTCTACGAGAAATTAGCTGATCATATAGGTTTGATTCCTATTGTAATGATCTCTCCCTCAGATCTGGACCTGATCATCGATGGTAGTGAAATAAGGCGTAAGTTCCTGGATGGAATTATTTCTCAATTCAATAGAGAATACCTTGCCAACATGGTGGACTATAACCGTGTTATATCCCAAAGAAATGCGCTTCTGAAACAGTTTGCTCAAACAAATTCATTTGATAAAGAGAGTTTAGAGGTTTGGGATGAAAAACTATGTATGTTGGCTAAAAAGATATATCATGTGAGGAAAGAATTTATTGGGGATTTTATTCCCATATTCCAGAAGCATTATGAAAACTTAGTTGATGGAAAAGAGGCGGTGAATTTGGTGTATCAATCACAATTAAATGAAGGTGCAATTGAGGATCTACTAAAAGAAGGATTACATAAGGATAAGATATTACAACGTAGTACAGTTGGAGTTCACAAGGATGATCTTATTTTTAAAATAGAAGAATATCCTTTAAAGAAATTTGGTTCTCAGGGACAGCAAAAAAGCTATGTGATTGCCATGAAGTTGGCTCAATTTGAGTTTATTAAGGATAAAACCAGTCGTGTTCCATTATTGTTATTGGATGATATTTACGACAGGCTGGATAATGCTAGGGTGGGGAAGCTAATGGAAATGATCGCCTCAAACAGTTTTGGGCAATTATTTATTACAGATACCAATAGTAATAGACTTAGTGAACTGTTTGAAACACTAAAAGTGCCAGTAAAAGTTTATGAAATTCAAAATGGTGCAGTAAAGAGTTGATAATGATGCTAATATGCTAATAGGTACTTATGATACTAATTATTATTAACGAATAACGAATCAACGAATACACGATTTTACGAATCTATGAGAGACTCAAACGAAGAAAGTTTAAGCGATATTCTGAAAAAGTTATCAGGCTCAAAGGTACTAAAACCCAAACTTACTGAAGTTAGGATCAAAGAATCATGGAGAAAATCTTTAGGCTCTGCTATTGAGCATTATACAACTAAACTGTATTATAAAAATGGTGTGCTGAACGTTTATTTAAGTTCAGATGTACTTAGGCAGGAGTTGATGTATGATAAAACAAAAATCCTCCAAAGGCTCAACGAAGAACTTCAGGAGGATCTTGTAAAAGATATCGTGTTTAAATGACTTGAAATTGTTTGTCTTCTGCAAAAAAGAAGTCGCCTTCNATTTNNGCATTCTCATCAGAATCAGANCCATGCACGGCATTTGCNTCNATTGATTTAGCATAAAGTTTTCTNACNGTTCCTTCCTCNGCTTCTTCAGGATTGGTGGCNCCAATAATTTTACGAAAATCAGCAACAGCATTTTCTTTTTCTAAAACTGCTGCAACTATTGGTGCTGATGACATATAGTCTGTTAACGAATCATAAAATGGTCTTTCACTGTGCACAGCGTAAAATTGTTGAGCCTTTTCCTTTGTTAAATGCAATAGTTGCATTGATACAATTTTGAATCCTGCTTTGATAATATGATCTAAAATTGCTCCTGTATGCCCATCTTTCATTGCATCAGGTTTGATCATTGTAAATGTTCTATCTGTTCTCATGCTACTTGTTTGTTACTTGTTCTTTTTAAGGATGCAAAAGTAAGAAATCTGATCGAACTATTCTAGACTTAAATTATTCTAACCAGTTGACTAATTTAATAAAAAGTACTGTCGTCATTGTGAGGAACGGAGTGACGTGGCAATCCCCTACGGTTAAGCAAGGCCGGAGATCGCTTCGTTCCTCGCGATGACGGATCAAAGTTTTTCGAACCTTGAAAGTCTGGATATATTTTGGATTTTAGGAATTATTGAAGAACTTCTGATGAAGGTTGTGATGTGTTTGTAGTTTCCTCATTATATGTTTCTCCCTCAATTGCCAAATAAGAATTTTCAAAAACTGTTTTGGTTTCTTCAAGAAGAGGTCCTAAATCTGAATAACGAGCAGAAAAGTGACCTATAATCAGCTTTTTCACTTTGGCTTTATGTGCAATTCTTCCTGCTTCAATTGTAGTTGAATGGTAAGTCTCATGTGCTCTTTCCGATAGATCCTCCGTAAAAGTAGCTTCATGATACAGGATATCAGCTCCCTGAATAATAGGAATAACGTCCTCATGGTAGGCGGTATCTGAACAGTAAGCTAATGATCTTGGCGCGGCAGGAGGTAAGGTTAATTCTTCATTGGGAATTATTTCACCACTTTCTGTTGTAAAATCTGCTCCATCCTTAATGTCATTTATCTGATTTACAGGAATTTGATATTCTTCCAATTTATCCTTTCTGATCTTTCTTTGCTTTTGAGATTCAAGAAAAAGATATCCGGTGCATGGTATGCGATGTTTTAATGGAATTGAACTTACTGTAATTTGATCATTACTTAGCACTACTTTATTAATTTCGGTATTTACCTCATTAAAATGGAGTTTATATTTTAGCTGTGTTTGTGAATACTTAAGTTGAATATTAATTATTTCATCCAGACCATGAGGGCCGTAGATGTGAAGATCGGATGTTCGGCCTTCCAGGTGCATGGAAGAAATTAATCCTAACAATCCCAAATAATGATCTCCATGAAGATGGCTAATAAAAATGTGATCAATTTTGCTGAACTTGATCTTATAACGTTTTAATTGAATCTGTGTAGCTTCTCCGCAATCAATCAAATACAATCGATCATTAACATTCAATACTTGTGCTGTAGGTTGTCTGTTTCGGGTAGGGGCGGCTGAGCTTGTACCAAGAATTGTTAGCTCAAATGCATTCGACATTTTTATTCCTCAAGATCCTTTTCAAGCTCTTCCATATAAATTAAATCTTGAGCTTCTTCTTGCGTACCGGAAATGTTGAGTACATTATCTAATTGTGAAATGCTGATAAGCTTTTTAACCGCATCTTGCAAGTTGCAAAGTACAAAAGTTCCATTAACAGCATTGCAAAGTCGGTTACCTACCAAAATGGAGCTAAGTCCTGATGAATCAATGTATCTTACCTCTGATAAGTCAAAAATGACATTCTTTACGCCTTCTGCGTTGATCTTTACAAGCTCAGATTTTAGATCAGGAGCTACAAGAGTGTCCAGTTTTTCATTATGAACTCTTACAGTGGTGAACTTATCTTCCTTATCCAATGTGACTTTCATGGCTGTAAATTTGATAACAATCTTATCCTAAAGATAAATACATAAATTGAATTACCAAAAAAGTAGTTAAATATTTTAGGCTGTACATGTATATTTATGTATGTCATTTATATCAACATTAGCTATAGTATCAAGTAATGAGACTTCGTGTACGAATTCCTGTTGTAGTTGCTCATAAGTAGGATAATTGCTGTAATCCATATATGTTAATTTAATGTTTTGTGCTTCAAATAAGGGCTTAGAAGAGTTTAAGTAGTCTTTTCCACTAGGTCCGGATATATATTCTGTCGCTCCAACTTGCATGAGCAAACCAAGTAGTTTATCAACTTTATCTCCCTTTAGCTCGTAATCATTTGAATCAAGAAATGTTGTTTGAATTCCAATAATACCTGACAGTTTTTTTAAGATGTATCTGTTTAAATCGATCAGGCGTTGCCATTGATTTTCTCTGTAAATATTTATGAGTAAGGATTCTAACTGGTGAAAAAATGGAGCACTTTTATAAGTCAGATTTAGGGTTTTAAAGTGCTTTTCCTGCCAGCTTTGATCATTTAGCATTACCTCACTTACCTTTTGTTTTACTGCATCTTTATAAATCGGTATAGTTAACCATTGTAATCCATTTTTTGAATAGATCCTGTTTCTATTTCTCCAGTCATTTTTAGTGTATTGGACTTCATCGTAGAAAATAAATTTATCAACAGCATTGATGAGATCAAAATTGCCTTTCCAGGGGATATAGTTGGATTGAAGAGCTGCTACTTTCAAATTAACTCCAGTGGTTTGTTTAGAATATGCATAGGGTTCCCTATAACTGAACTGCCATCATTGATATCAGAAGTAACAACCGAACCTATTCCAACACAAACTCGCTGACCAATTTTAATATTATTGGACACTACAGAACTGCTACCCAAGAAAGTTTCATGGTTTACTTGAGCAAAGCCAGAAATCACTACACCGGGGGCTAAAAAACAAAAGTCTCCAATTGAGCAGTTATGGGAAATTGTGACTGAGTTATTTAATAGAGTTCCTTTACCTATAATTACTTCCTTATCAATATTGCACATGGGGTAAACTATCGTGCCATCGCCAATTTCGGATGAGGGGTCTATGTGACATGAAGGATGTATAAAAGAAGGAATGCTTCGATTTTTTTCATTTAGGCTAGAGATAATTTCCGATTTTTTAATCAAATGCTTATATCCCAGGCAAACATAAAAATCAAGATCTTTGTACTCTTCGTTAATGTAGGATGAAAAAGGTAAAACATTTTTGTCGCCATTATTATGTAAAATGTCATCAAAAATATGTGTTTCTGATACTTGGTTTGCAAGTTGTATCAAATTACAAATTTGTTTACCTAATTCTCCATACCCAATTAATCCTATGTTCATTTGAATGAAATTTATTTAACAGCGATAAAACCTAAATATTTGAATAATGACTTAGATAATGGCAGTGCTTTTTCAAGTATTGTATGCATTACATTTGCATGATCAAATCTTTCTTCCTTGGAGTATTGCTCATCATTTATTAATTGTCCCTGACCTAAAAACCAATGATAAAAGATATTGACTTCTTTGAATCCAATCGATAACAATGTTTCTCTGAGTATTTCTTCTTTTAATCCACCTTGTATATTTTTGCCGTATTCAGCATTATTGAATACCTCTTTATCAACTCCAAAATTCTTTTCAATATCTTCATCTTTATAAGTAACCATCTCTATTTCCCGCTTAACAATCGGATCATGTTTTCCATTTCGATCTAATTTGTTGATCTCAAACCAAAACTCATAGTTTGGTTCAAGGTCTGCATAGAATTTCCCTCCCTGTTTTAATGCCTTGAATGCTGTTTTCAAAGTTGGTTCAATATCATACAAATGATGCAGGAATGAATAAACCGTTACTGCATCAAAAGTTTCTTCCTCCACCGGGTAACTTCCTGAGTCATGATTAAACAACTCAATAGTAGCGTCTCCTCCCAAGTCTACTTTGTCAAGCATGGCTTGTGTTACATCCACTCCATGAATTAGCTTGAAGTGCTTTTTAGCTATGTGAATAATGAATCCGCTCCCACAACCGAGATCAAGTAAAGAACTGTCTTCATTTGCCGGTACTAATTTCTTTATCTGTTCCTCAACTTTTTCGATATTCTCTGGTCTAAAATGTGGTTCGCAACTATTATAGTTATCCGCCATTTTTGTATGAAGACTTATATTTGCTTGTATGACTTCCTGGTATTTGCTCATTGCATTATTCAGCTTTCTGGGTATATTTTCTTTTTTCAGGAGGAGCATAATATTCGTCATAATTAGCAGGAACCTGGGTATGAAAACCAAGCTTCTGTAATGCTTGTTGCGATACATCACCTAGTTCCATATCCATCATTGCTCTTGGTATGTCAACTCTTTGTTTCATCCAAGGTCTGCACATATTTATTGTAAGAGCATGACGCCATTGGTCTGTTTTGTTTTTCCCTCCTGCATGCCAAAGTCGTGCATCAAAATACCACACACTTCCAGCTTTAGCTACAAGTCTGTCAGCGTTCTCATAAAAATAACTTTCAGTTGGCGCTTCTACACTTTGATGAGAGTTTGGCAAAAACCAGGTCGCACCATTTTCTTCTGTAAAATCATCTAATAAAATAGTGGCCCCTATGTTGGTGATATAGCCATTAATCATCCTTGGGCAATCTTTATGGATTCTAGCCGAATAATTTTTTGAGTTAGGTGGCATGGAAGAGGAAGTATAAGCATATACAATACAACCTTCTCCTAATATTTCGTTGAACGGCTCTATTAATCTTTTATTATCGAAAAGCTTAATGAATGAATGGTTATATAAGGAGCATAACAGCACCATCCCATAATCTTGATAATTATGATCTTCATGGTATTTAGCTTCCTGCTGAATCGCTAAATTTAGCTCATCCTTTATTTTTACAATAAACTCATGATCCAAGACATTTTCAATAACCGCAAAGCCATTCGCATGAATTTTTGATAAAAGATCTTCTTTGTTATTAGAATGCATCCTGTTTTTAGAAATTGATCTTATTCTTTACAATGTACAATGGCCTGTTTTGTACTTCCTTTAATATCCTTCCTATATATAAACTAGCTAAACCTAAAAACAAAAGTTGAATACCACCAATCAGAACCATTACTGAAATAGAAGTTGTATAACCAGGTTTAAAATCGATAAAATATATCTTCTGGATAATTAATATAATGATCAATAGAAATCCCAAAAGCGCTAAACTCATACCCAGTAACACGGTTATTTTTAGGGGAAGATCAGAAAATGAAATAATACTTTCAAATGCCATGAACAGGCGCTTTTTAAAGCTGTAGCTGGATTGGCCTTTTGTTCTTTTTTGATGAGATATCTCAATGTAACCATGGTTAAATCCCAGCCATAATTCAAGTCCTGGCAAGTATCTGCTTTTTTCCGATAAAGAGTTATAGGCATCAACAAACCTTCGATTCATAATTCTTAATGTAGACACATTATATGGCACTTTATGCCCAGTTAACTTATTGAGCAATAAATTAAAACAGTAAGAAGTTACTCTATTAGGAAAAGAAACATGTCGTTTTTTATACAATCCTGTAACAATATCAAAATCATTATTTTGAATGTAATCCAATAAAGCAGCAATTTGAGATGGGTGATCCTCCATATCCACATTTAGCATACCAACGTATTCCCCCTTGGAATGCTGGTATCCACATGATAATGCTATGTGCTGACCAAAATTTTTACTTAATGTAATGGCTCGGATAAAACTGAATTTGCTGCATGCATCTTCCAGTAAGCTCAAGGAATTGTCTTTACTACCATCATTGACGAATATAAGTTCTACTTGTTCGTCAATTTCACTTGTGTTGATATAACTCTGAAAAAAGGCATTAAATTCCTGGCAAAAGTCATCAATTAAATAGCCGTCATTGTATATTGGAACTATGAACGAGTACTTTATCATTATAGAAGTTTTAGAAGCCAACCTATGTAAAAGTATTAAAGTAATTTAAATTCAACAACAATCTTAGTTCATATCACGATTTATCATATTTTAAATATCTTTACTTGATTTTGCACAATAGACTTTCCAATGCACATCCCATTTAATAAGCCATACTTATCAGGAAGAGAAATTGAATATATCAAACAAGCAATTGAATCAAACAAGACTTCCGGAAATGGGTTTTATACACAGAGGTGCCATGAGTTTTTTGAAGATAAATATTCATTTGGAAAGACTTTTTTAACTACTTCTTGTACTGATGCCCTTGAAATGTCAGCTATTCTGATGGATATCAAACCAGGGGACCAAATCATTTTACCTGCTTATACATTTGTTTCTACTGCCAATGCATTCGTGTTACGAGGTGCTGATTTGGTTTTTGCTGATAGTGAGCAAAATACTCCAAACCTAGATGTTAATAGTATTGAGAGTTTGATAAATCCAAAAACGAAGGCAATTGTTGTGGTTCATTATGGTGGTGTAGCTTGTGATATGGATAAGGTTCTTAACATTGCTAAACAACATGATCTTTATGTTGTTGAAGATGCGGCTCAAGGTATAGATTCTTATTACAATGGCCAGCCATTAGGTTCATTAGGTGATTTTGCTGCATTTTCTTTCCATGAAACAAAAAACATTATCTCTGGTGAAGGGGGAATGTTGGTAGTGAACAATGAAAAATATATAGACAGAGCGGAAATCATATGGGAAAAAGGCACTAATCGAGCAGCTTTTTTTAGAGGGGAAGTTTCAAAATATAATTGGATAGACATTGGTTCTTCATTCTTACCTTCGGAAATAACTGCTGCTTTTTTATGGGGCCAATTAGAAAACTTAGATGCTATACAGCTCAAACGTAAAGAGCTATGGGAACGGTATTACTCGTTACTCGTAGGATTACAAGATAAGGAGCAATTAATACTCCCGGTAATTCCTGATTATGCTACCAAGAATGGACATTTGTTTTACATAGTATGTAAAGACAAGTCTGAAAGAGATTCATTGATTACTCATCTTAAATCAAATGATGTACATGCCCTATTTCATTATTTATCTTTAGAGCAAAGTCCATTTTATAAAGATAAGCATGATGGTAGAAAATTGCCAAATGCTGAAAGGTATACGGATTGCCTCGTGAGGTTACCAATGTATTATGACTTGAGTGATAGCGAAGTTATTAGAGTTGTAGAATTTATTATGGATTTTTATAATAAATAGCTTGATCTGTGTCTAAAGTAAATATTTCGAATTACTCTTTTATACTAATTTGTTTTTGCTTGCCATTTGCATTGTATGTCAATACAATGTCCACTTCATTGGGATTTATTGATGCAGCAGAATTTGCGTTGGTATCATTTCTGGGAAGCGTTGCTCATCCCCCCGGAACTCCTTCATATGTATTTATTGGGTGGATATGGACAAAAACACTATCAATTTTCATGTCTGATAAAGTAGCTATAATATGTTTGTTATCAGTATTTTCTGTAGCCTTATCTACAGTTATAAATTACATGACTTTCCAGGTGATGTCAAAAGAGGTAGGCGACAAAAAATTCGATCAGTTTAGAATAAATGCTGCGTCACTGGCAGCTGCACTATCTATATCTCTTGGTATGACTTTTTGGAATTGGGCAAATGCAGTTGAGGTATATGGTTTTCAAATTCTATGTGGATCCATAATGCTTTACGGCTTAACTTGTTATCAGGTCCATAGAAATTATTTGTTTTTGACATTTGCTTCAATTGGCTATGCTTTAGGATTGGCAAATCACCATCTCTATATGATCCTATTTACTCCCCTGATCTTATTTTATTTTTCAGATAACCTGTTTTCAAATCCTAAAAAGAAGCAACCAAAGTTTAATGTACAGGCACTGTTGGATTTCTTTAAAGATACATTAACAAGTAAGCATTTTCTATTTCTAGCCGGATTAACAACGCTTATTACCTGTGGTTTTTATTTCTGGATGATGATCCGAGCCGGACTAGATTTCCAATTTGAGTTTGGTAGCCCGGATAATGGCCAAAGGCTGTGGGAGCATATAACGGGCAAGGTCTACACAAAACTACTTATAGGAGAGAATAAGAATGAAAATATGTTTTATTTAAAGCTGATTTATTTTTCAAAAATGATCTTTAATCAATATTTTTTCTTTTTACCATTTGTAATAATTGGTTTTGTGATTGTTTTAAAGAAGAGGCTTTATAAATTATTCTTTATAATCTCTTTCTATTTT
>JAESSM010000142.1 GCA_016764115.1 Bacteroidia bacterium
ATAGTTACCCCTGGCAGGGAAATGTGCGGGAATTAAAAACTGTTATTGAAAGGGCAGTTTTAATGTGTGAATCTGATACCATAACTACTAAGGATCTGGAATTTGAAACCCTGACTCCAACTGATCAATTCTTTGCACAGGAACATACAATGGAAGAATACAAGTACAAGATCTTCCACTTGTATTTGCAGAAATTCAATAATAATGTGGATACAGTAGCTAAGAAACTTAAAATTGGACGTGCAACTGCATTCAGAATGTTAAAAAAGAAAGAGTTTTAACGATGAAACAAATTATAAAAACCGAAAATGCTCCGGCACCAATTGGCCCATACAATCAAGCTGTAATAGTAAATGGAACACTGTTTTGCTCAGGTCAAATAGCACTTGATCCAAGTTCCGGTGAACTGGTGCTTGATGATATCAAAACAGAGACACATCAAGTAATGAAAAATATTAATGCTGTGTTGACTGAAGCAGGATTAACTTTTAACAATGTTGTTAAGTCATCCATTTTCCTTTCGGATATGAATAGTTTTGGAGATGTGAATGAAGTTTACGGTTCCTATTTTGATGATGAAACAGCCCCTGCAAGAGAAACTGTAGAAGTAGCTTGTCTTCCCAAAAATGTAAATGTTGAGATATCCGTAATTGCAGTTACTAAGTAATTATCAGTTTACTATTAATTTTGGTAACTATATACCAAAATTTATTCCAAATGTTAACCACAATAGATAAATATCAATGTTTGCATTCAAAAAGATAAGGAGAAGCTTTATAGAATCAGGCGAATTGAAAAAGTATCTTGCCTATGCTATCGGAGAGGTCATTCTTGTGACGATAGGAATATTGTTGGCTGTGCAAATAAACAATTGGGACGAGGAGAGAAAAGAGAGAAAAATTGAATTTCAGATACTCACCGAAGTGATGGTCAACCTGAAAGCATCTTTGCAACATTTCCATAACCATAGTAATCGAAATGCGCAGATTGCCCGATCATTCACGGTCACTATTGATAATTTGAAACAAGGAAGACCAGCTAATGACTCCACATTCTTTCATATGGGTAAAGTGCTAACCTACCCACATGTTTCACTTGACATAACAGGATATGACCTGTTAAAAAATAAAGGTATCCATATCGTTTCGAATCCGGAATTAAGGAGAGAATTAACACTGCATTACGAAAAGCACGTTAAAACTTATAGTATTGGAACACAAGACGTACAAAGTGATTATAATGGTTATATGCTCGATTTTGTTCGATCCGAATTTAAAGAATGTGTATGGCGTCAGCAGGCAATTCCATACGATTACGAGTTATTGAAGGAAAACAGAACATTCATTGGCTCAATCCAAGCCTTCTATAGCAGCTACTCCTTTTTCATAAATGATACCGAAAGAATGATAGATAGAACTGAACTTCTGATCAAGAAATTAGACGCTCATTTATTGAATCGAGCTTTTCATTGATTCTTGTAGTTACGATTACTTCATAGACATGGTCAACATGCCTTAATCAAACGGTTATGTTATTTTATTTTAAGATCAGTTTTAATCATAATTATCATAATAATCAGCGTACTATTAATTAAATAATAAACTCCGAAGCCTTTTCACTTATAAGATAAATATGAAAACAATATTATTGATTATTTTAGGATTTATGGGATTTTTTGTGGGAATTGGAAATGCACAAAACATCCAATTTGAGCAGGTTCTTCCTCTACCTCCTGCTCCTCAGAACATTGCAGACTTCGCACCTGTCGGTTATAGTGCCATGGCTTTTGCTGACATAGATGGAGATGATGATTTGGATGTTCTCATTACTGGAATGAATGGATCTGATTATAAAGCCACCTTGTATATCAATGATGGCTTAGGCAACTATTTACCTGTTACAGGTACTCCTTTTGAAGGAGTTATAGGTGCTTCTATAGCTTTTACTGACATTGATGGAGATGATGATCTGGATGTTCTTATTGCCGGATGGAATTATTCCTCTCAACCAAGCACTAAACTTTACACCAATGATGGATTCGGAAATTTTTCAGAGGTTTCAAGCATTCCTTTCCCTGACGTTTATTTAGCTTCTGTAGCATTTGCTGATGTAGATGAAGATAATGATATGGATATACTTATTATTGGGTCGACAAGTTATAATGTATATATTGCTAAGTTATACTTAAATGATAGCATTGGAAATTTTATTGAAGTAATAGGTACTCCATTCGAATATGTTGGTTCAGGATCAATAGCATTTGCTGATGCTGATGGAGATAACGATCTGGATGTGATTATATCTGGAAGTAAAAGTTCCTATGAAAGAATTGCCAAACTTTATGCCAATGACGGAGTTGGTAATTTTTCGATAGTTTCAGGAACTCCATTTGCCGGAGTTTATGAAAGTTCCACAAATTTTGCGGATGTGGATAGCGACAATGACTTGGATTTGCTCATTACAGGTATTAACAACTCCAATCAAAATATCGCCATACTTTATGCCAATGATGGAGTTGGGAACTTTTCAGAAGTGACAGATAGTACTTTTGAACCGATTCAAAAAGTCTCCATAGCGTTTGCAGATGTGGATGGAGACAATGACCTAGATGTTCTAATTACTGGAGATAATACTGCTTTTCAAAGAATTGCAAAACTTTACACTAATGATGGAGTTGGGAATTTTTCAGAAGATACAAGTGCTTCATTTGTAGGGGTGAGTGAGGGCTCTATAGCATTTGCGGATGTGGATGGAGATAATGATCTGGATATTCTTATTACTGGAGAAAAAGCCTCCAGTCAACCTACGGCTATACTTTACTTAAATGATAGTATCGGTAATTTTTCGGCAGTTACTGGCACTTCTTATGAGGGGGTGTTTGAAAGCTCCCTAGCATTTGGTGATGTGGATGGTGACAATGACATCGATGTACTCATAATAGGAAAGACTAATCCTTATCAGCCAACCGCTCGGCTTTACACAAATGATGGAGATGGTAATTTAGAAGAAGTATCAGGTACTCCTTTTGAAGCGGTATATGACGGGTCTATAGCATTTGGTGATGTAGATGGCGATAATGATTTGGATGTACTTATTACTGGAAAGAATATCTCTAATTTTAAAACCGCTAACCTATACCTCAATGACGGATCCGGGAACTTCACTTTAGTAAGTAGTCCCTTCCCCATTGTATATCGCAGTTCAATCGCTTTTGCAGATGTGGATGGAGATAATGACTTGGATGTGCTTATTACCGGAGAACTAAGTTCTGCTTCTCGGAAGACAAAACTTTATGTAAATGATAGTACTGGCTACTTTTCAAATGTTTCAGGTGTTCCATTTGAAAAGGTAAGCCAAAGTTCAATTGCTTTTGCAGATGTGGATGGAGACAATGATATGGATTTACTCATAACCGGGGAGCTTAATTCTAATAACCCCATCACTAAACTATACTCAAATGATGGATCCGGAATATTTTCTGAAGTGACTGATATTCCTTTTTATGCGGTTTATGATGGGTCAGTAGCCTTTGCGGATGTAGATGGAGATAATGATATCGATGTAGTTATTACTGGAAATGATTCGTTGGATCAAAAAACGGCTACATTATATACAAATGATGGATATGGTATTTTTTCTAAGTTTATCAGTACTCCATTTGTGGGAGTTGATCAAAGCTCATTATCTTTTGCTGATGTGGATCAGGATGGTGATATGGATCTTCTTATTACAGGAGAGGATAGTTCTTCCCAAATAATTTCCAGATTATATGCCAATGATGGAACAGGAATCTTCTCAGAAGTGACGGGCATGCCTTTTGAAGAAGTGCGGTTCTATAGCCTTTGCAGATATAGATGGGGATAATGATCAGGATGTACTCATTACAGGATTAAATAATCTTGGCCAATATATTGCAAAACAGTATCGAAATATTACTTGTGTTTCAACAATAAGCGCAATAACAATATCTTCATGTACTACCTACACAGTACCTAGTGGTGATGAAACTTATTCCACTACAGGTAGTTATACCGTATCGGATACAGTACCTAACTATTGTGGGGAAGATAGCATAATAACAATACAGCTCACTATAGTACCAAGATACAGTCAAACAGAGGCAGTAATAGTTTGTAACGGTGATAATTATACTTTTCCGGATGGAGATTTGATAACGAATATTACTTCACAACTGATTGATACCAGCTATTTGCAAACAATGACGTTTGGTTGTGACAGCATCATTATTACAACAGTAACATTAGCAACAACATACAACCAAATGGAAACAGTAATAATTTGTCGCGGTGATAATTATACTTTTCCGGATGGAGATATAGCAACGAATATTATTTCACAGTTAACGGACACAACCAACTTTCTAACAAATAGCGTTGGTTGTGATAGTGTAATTGTTACAACGATTACAATTACACCAACTTACAACCAATCAGATACAGTTAGTGTTTGTAATGGAGATAATTACACTTTTCCGGATGGAGATACAATAACTAATATTACTTCACAGCTTACTGATACAAGTCATTTACAAACAATGGGACCAGGCTGTGATAGCATCATTATTATTACAATTAATGTTATATCAATAGACAATTCTGTAATTCAAAATGAAACAACATTAACTGCAAATCTTTTTGGAGCAAATTATCAATGGTTAAATTGTAATGACAATAATACGGAATTGTCAGGTGAGATAGGGCAGGCATTTACAGCTGACACGAGTGGAAATTATGCCGTGATGCTTACACTAAATGGTTGCGTAGATACTTCCATCTGTACTGAGATAAGCATTCTTGGCATTCTGGAAAACGACTTTGGTATTTCATTAACTGTTTATCCAAATCCGACTTCTGGTTATTTAAATATTGATCTTGGAAAGATTTATAATGATGTGAATGTCAAAGTTCAAAATATAGCTGGTAAGACTGTATTGAATAAGGAAGTAGGAACAACAAATCAATTTGATGTGGAAATTCTCGGTTCTACGGGAACCTACTTAGTAAATATAAAAACAACATCAGGTGAATCAGCAACAATTAGAGTGTTAAAGAAATAACCATTGAGAGCAAATACATACTGAATTATAAAACATGGTTTATGCTATTTTATAATCAGTTCTAATCATAAATGTATTAGTAACGAATATTAAACACCAAAAATGGCTTTAGCATTAGCGGTAGTTACTTCCGCAATATGTCCTATAGAGGTTTGATGTAATTCTGCAATTTTTTCGGCTATATTATAGACATAAGAACTTTCGTTCCTCTTTCCTCTAAATGGTACAGGTGCCAAATAAGGGCTGTCTGTTTCCAGCACAATATGCTTGAGGTCAATTTGTTCTACGACTTTATCCAATCCTGAATTCTTAAAAGTCACCACTCCACCAATTCCAATATGAAATCTAAGGTCAATTACGGTTTGTGCTTGCTGCATGCTTCCAGTAAAACAATGAAATATACCTCTTGGTTTTTTGGGGTCTTCCTGAGCGGAGTCGAAGGATAAGGTTGTGAATTCTCTAAGCACCTCAACAATCTCATCAAAAGATTCTCTACAATGAATGGCTATTGGCAGATCAAGTTCAATTGATAATTTAATTTGATGTCTAAGGGCATTCTTTTGTTCTTCAAGGAATGTTTTGTCCCAATAAAGATCAATGCCAATTTCACCAACAGCATAAAACTTCTCCTTTTGAAAATATTCTTCGATTAGCTCCAATTCCTTTGCATAGTCTTCTTTTATTGAACAAGGATGTAATCCCATCATAGGGAAACAATTATCTGGATATCTCGTGCACAATTCCAACATGTTTTCAATCGTGCTGCTATCAATATTGGGAAGAAAAAACTTAGTAATGTGATTTTCTTTTGCCCGTTGAATTACACCATCAATATCCTTATCAAATTCTGGGAGAAATAAATGGGTGTGTGTATCAGTTAGATTCATGAGGTGTTTAGAAATTGAATGAACGAAAGTATCAAAAAATTGGTGTTTTATCCGTAATTTTGCGGGCTTTTCAAATTTACAGCATGAGTGAAGTAGCAGAAATAGAGATTGTTGAACAAGATATTGATAATGTTGATCCTGTAGATCATATTGTCATCAAGAATGCAAGGGTTAATAACCTCAAAGATCTTTGNGTTGCAATTCCTCGTAATAAGCTAGTGGTAATAACAGGAGTGTCAGGTTCNGGTAAATCATCNTTNGCGTATGATACACTTTACGCGGAAGGNCAACGGAGATATGTAGAGAGTTTGTCTGCCTATGCTAGGCAATTCTTGGAAAAAATGCAGAANCCNGAGGTAGATTATATCAAAGGCATTGCGCCTGCAATGGCAATTCANCAAAAAACAATCTCTCATAACCCGCGCTCAACAGTTGGAACCAGNACAGANATTTATGACTATCTAAAATTNCTTTTNGCAAGGATAGGGAAAACAATTTCACCCGTTTCTGGAAAGGAAGTGAAAAAGCATACTGTTGAAGATGTAATGAATTACATTCATAAACTTGAAAATGGAACAAAGGTTCAATTAGTAACTGATATACCTGAAAATGAAGAGCGAACTTCTAAAGAAGAATTGAATCTTCTTCTACAAAAAGGGTTTAACAGGTTGTTTAAGAATGGGGAGATTAAAAAAATAGAAGAATTAATAGACAAAAAATCTCAGATATCAGATACCAAAGATCTCAAATTATTGATCGACAGGTTTGTGGTTCAAAAGGAAGATGAGAATAATAGATCAAGGATTGCAGACTCCATTGGAATTACATTTTATGAAGGCAAAGGAATTTGTCATTTATTAATTGAAGGGAAAGAGAAACCGGTTTCATTCTCCAATAAATTTGAATTAGATGGAATAAGTTTCGAGGAGCCATCACCTAATTTTTTCACTTTTAATAACCCATATGGAGCTTGCTCAAAATGTGAGGGTTTTGGAACAACGGTAGGTGTTGATGAAGATTTGGTAATTCCCAACAAAACACTATCCATATATGATAGTGCAATTGCTTGTTGGAGAGGCGAGAAGATGAAAAAGTGGAATGAAAAATTGGTAATGAATGCGCCTAAGTTTGACTTTCCTGTTCATCGGCCTTATAATGAATTGAATAAAGAAGAAAAGCAAGTTCTGTGGGACGGAAACAAGCATTTTAAAGGACTGAATAGATTTTTTACATGGTTGGAAGGAGAAAAATTTAAGATCCAATACAGAGTAATGCTTTCTCGATATCGGGGTAAAACAGTTTGCCCTGATTGCAATGGAACAAGATTGAGAAAAGATGCATCCTATGTGAAAGTGGGTGGCAAGTCAATTTTGGATTTGGTATTAATGCCTGTAAGTGAGTCTGTTAAATGGTTTGAAGAACTCAAATTAACTGGCCATGAGCAACAAGTTGCTAAACGTATTTTGATTGAAATAAACAATCGTTTAAATTATTTGAACGAAGTTGGATTAAGTTATATAACTCTAAATAGGTTGTCATCTTCTTTATCGGGAGGTGAATCTCAAAGAATAAGGTTGGCCACCATTCTAGGCAGTAATTTGGTGAGTTCCATGTATATATTGGATGAACCAAGTATTGGTTTGCATTCAAGAGATACTAAAAAATTAATTGGCGTATTAAAGTCGTTGAGGGATCTAGGCAATACTGTAATTGTAGTTGAACACGATGCTGATATCATTAAAACTGCGGATCATATAATTGACATTGGAGTTGAAGCCGGTGCGGATGGTGGAAATTTAGTTTTTGATGGAAGTTTGAAAGATCTATTATTAGATAGGAAAAGCATAACCGCCAAATATTTCACCAGAGAGTTGTCTATTCCTGTTCCCAAAAAAGAAAGAAACTGGAAAAATCATATTGAAGTGATAGGAGCACGGGAAAACAATTTGAAGAATATCAGCGCAAAGTTTCCTTTAAATGTGATGACCGTTGTTACCGGAGTTAGTGGATCCGGGAAGTCATCATTGGTGTTAAGAGTTTTTGCACAAGCATTACAAAAGGAAATTCATGGGCATGGTGTTAAACCGGGATTGTTTGATGAGTTAAGAGGAAATATTAAGGATGTAAGCCAGGTTGAAATAGTCGATCATAATCCGATTGGAAAATCATCAAGATCCAATCCGGTTACTTACATAAAAGCTTATGATGAGATAAGAAAATTGTATGCAGGTCAGAAATTATCAAAGGTAAGAGGATATTCACCAAAGCATTTTTCATTCAATGTAGAAGGGGGAAGGTGTGATACTTGCGAGGGAGAAGGAACTGTAAAAATTGAAATGCAGTTTATGGCTGATATAAATTTGCCATGTGAAAACTGCAATGGTCATCGGTTTAAGCAGGAAGTGCTTGAGGTTACCCATGATGACAAGCACATTACTGATGTTCTGAACATGACTATTGATGAAGCATTGGACTTTTTCTATGACCAAAGGAGAATATTGACCAAACTTCAAATATTATCAGATGTGGGATTAGGGTATATAAAGTTAGGACAATCATCAACAACATTAAGTGGAGGGGAAGCACAGCGAGTTAAGTTGGCCTATTACTTGTGCCAGGGAGCAAATGATGACCATACTGTTTACATTTTTGATGAGCCAACTACCGGGCTTCATTTTCATGATATCAATAAACTTTTAAGATCATTAAATGCTTTAATTGAAAAAGGGAACACTGTTATCATTATTGAGCATAATCCTGATGTAATAAAATGTGCCGACTGGGTAATTGATCTGGGACCAGAAGGGGGAGATGCCGGTGGTAATTTAGTATTTGAAGGAACTCCTAAAGAACTTAAGAACTGTAAAGAATCTTACACCGGAGAATTTATTTAGTAATTACCCATTTCCACCAAATACCTTCTTCAAAATTTCCGATACACGTGCAGTAGGATTATTCCTGATCTTAGTTTCTTCTTTACTAACTAAATGAAACAGGCCTTTTATAGCTAGATTGGTAGTATAAGCCTTTAAATCCGGGTTAACTTTTTTAACGAAGGGTATTTTATTGTATGTACCTGCAAGAGATTCCCAGTTTTTGGTAGCACCTACTTTGCTTAATGCTTCTTCAATTATTGGTGCAAATTGATTGAATAATTGTTGTCGTGTACTTTTTCGTAAATAATGAGTAGCGCTAGTGTCTGAGCCTTTTAAAATTCCTTTGGCATCACTAATATTCATGTTAAGAATTGCATCTATAAATATTGGAGCAGCTTTTTTACAGGCTTCTTCTGCAGCACGATTCAACGTCATGGTGAATTCATTCACTTGTTTTTCCATACCGAGATCTTTCAATTTATCTGCGGCAGATTGTGCTTCTTTCGGGAAAGGAATAAAAAGAGCTTTGTTCTTATAGAAACCATCAGGCTTGGACGCTGATTTTGTCGAGTTTTTTGCTCCAACTTTTAGTGCTTCTTTTAAGCCTTCAACAATTTCTCCTTCAGTAAGAGCAGCAGGCTGAGCCATTTTGATGGTGTTTTCTCCTACTTCCTTTAACTTTTTAAAATTAATTTGAGCGTTACACGAAAATGTGATCGTGAGTAACAGAATGGTGCTAAGTGCTTTCATGTGTTTTTAATTAGATTTAACTACATAAATACAAATACTATTCCAAATCAATTCTACTTATTAATTCATCGACCAATGGAGTCATTTTGTTATACATTTCTTCGTACTTTTCAACAGTATCGTAATACTCCTTGGTTTTGTTGAAATTAGCCGTAATGTCCTTTTGTTCTTCTATAATGAAGTCAACAAACTCTGCTTTAGAAATGAGGTCATTTTCCAGATCGTTTTTAAGATTTGATAGTTGTTGTCGAAGTTGTTCTATCTCCTTAGTTGCCTTTCCTATTTGCTTGATATACTTTTCGTATACTTTCCTGTTTAAATGATAATCTGTAAGTATTTGTGATTCTTCAAAACTTAAGGTGTCTTTGTATTTAAGCTGAAGGGTTTTTAGTTTTAAGTCCATTTCCTTATTTCTGTCCTCAGCTTTTGGAATTACTTCAAAAAACTTTTCGGTATTATTAAGAACAGTATTTAGACTATCAATTTGGTGGAGTTCTATATCATTGTTCTGATTGGAGCAGGATACAAAAAAAATAGCGAAAACAATTATAGTAATATACCTCTTAATCCAATAGTACACTGATTTTTTATGATCGTTATGATACATTAAGATTTTTGTATTGTGATGTTAAGACTCGCCTTTTAAATTCAGGTTGTTTTCCAAAGTTCAACAATAATCCAACCTCTATATTTGTCGCTTTAAGGTAATTGACAAGTTGGCATTCGTGTCCCGGGCAAATATTTTCAGCAGCTTTTATTTCGATTATTACAGAATTATGTACAATGATATCAGCAAAGTATTGCCCTATTATTTGATCATCATAATTTACTTCAATAGGACACTGTTTTGAACAGGCAAGTCCTAACTTCCTTAATTCAATTAGTAAAGCATTCTCATAAACTTTTTCCAAAAACCCAAATCCTAAATTATTGTATACAGCGTAATAAGCTTTGAGAATTAATTGAGTCGTATCTGAATGAAGATAGTTATCGTTAATCATAAAAAATCATAATAATCAGTCTAATCAGTGTACTATTCTAATAAATCAAATTTTATCAAAACCAGTATAAGGCCTTAAGGCTTCGGGAATATTAATTCCATCATTGGTTTGGTTATTTTCAAGAAGTGTAGCTACAACTCTGGCCATCCCCAAGGCACTTCCGTTTAATGTATGAGCGAGCTGTGGTTTACCATCCCCCTTAAATCTTAATTTTAGACGGTTGGATTGATAAGCTTCAAAATTGGAAACGGAACTTATTTCTAACCATCGCTTTTGAGCAGCAGAGTAAGCTTCAAAATCATAACACATGGCATTTGCAACACTCATTTCTCCACCGCATAGTTTTAATATTCTATATGGTAGCTCTAATTTCTTAACAACACTCTCTACGTAATTTTTCATTTCTTCCAACACCTCATAAGATTTTTCGGGATGCACAATTTGAACGATCTCAATTTTATCAAATTGATGAACTCTGTTCAATCCTTTCACATCTTTTCCATAGGAACCCGCTTCTCGTCTAAAACATGGTGTATACCCTGTAATTTTGATCGGTAGGTCAGATTCTTTTACAATGTCATTTCTGTAAAGGTTGGTAAGTGGTACTTCTGAGGTTGGAATCAAATACAGATTATCCTCCTGTAAATGATACATTTGCCCTTCTTTATCGGGAAGTTGCCCAGTTCCATAGGCTGATTCTTCATTTACAAGAACAGGTGGCTGAATTTCAGTATAACCAGCTTCTCTTGCGTTGTCTAATAGGAAATTGACTAGTGCTCTTTGAAGCTGAGCACCTTTCCCTTTAAAAACTGGAAAGCCTGCACCGGTAATTTTGCTTCCTAAATCAAAATCTATAATGTCGTAGTCTTTAGCCAATTCCCAATGTGGTTTAGCATTCGCATCAAGTTGTGGTAAAGCATCTTGTTCATAAACTATTTCGTTGTCTTCTTCTGTTTTGCCGGCCTTAACTGATGAGTGAGGAGGATTTGGGATGTTAGAAAGTTTCTCCTTGAGATCTATTTCTAAATTACTTAATAGTTCATTAAGCTCTTTAGTTTGTTCTTTAAGTTCTGTTGTTTTGTTCTTTGCCTCGTTGGCCTTATCTGTTTCCCCCGATTTGAAGAGTTCACCAATTTCTTTTGCAAATTTGTTACTTTCTGCTAATAGATTATCAAGTTCAAACTGAGTTTGCTTTCTTTTATCGTCAATTTCCAATGCGGAATCTATAATAGCAGTATCAGTAAAATTCTTAATGGAGAGACGTTGGATAATGTTCTCTTTATTATCTCGTAGTTCGCTTATTTGCAGCATAATTCATATCAAAATTAAGGACTGCAAATGTAAACAATAAATGGAAAATTTGTTTTGGAAAACTATACAGGTAAGTTATTTCTTAAACTTGTTATTTTGTTGCTAAACATTTCAAATTCTTCATCCGAAATTTTGTTGGGGTCGTCAAGGTCATTGTATACGTCCATAATTTCCTGCAACTGTGAAATTAGTTCGTTAAATTCATGCTGATCTTGAAAGTCAGATAGAAGATCAAGTAGATTTTTCAAATGATGTTTATTTTCATTGATTCTTTGTCTAAGAATTTTAGTTCGGTTACCATCCGAATTGGTCTTCACCATTTCAATAGTAAGATAAAATGTTTCGATCCACCCACCTGCTAATATAAAGACAGCATTTGCTACTCGGTCGTTACTTCTTAAATATTTATCCATTGAAGCATACATTGAAAAAACGATATGTACCAATGAATCTTGATTGCTTATATGCTTTTCGAAAGTTCCCATAGTAGGTTCCCCAACTGCTGCTGAAATACCTAGATAATCCGCCAGTTTCTTTACTGTGACCATATAATTAATTGCATCTTGAGCTTGTTCATAAAGGCTGGTATAACATAGATCAGCTCCATAAATTCCCAGGCAAAGTGCTGTTTTACTACTAGTGCCTAGGCTCTGTGCATTATCCGTAGGAAACATCACTTCCCTTTTATAAGGAATCCCACTATCTAGAATATCATTCACAATTATTATGGGAGAAGGAATGTTGTTAATTACGTAGTCTAACTTGACTTGTGTTATTTCCTTGCCATCTTTTTCCTGCGTGTCTTCAATGCCAGAATCCTTAATCTGGTTATTAGTTGTGGAATTTTCACCGCAAGAGATCAATAGAAATACGGAGGATACAAGTATTGTGTATTTATAAATTTTCATTATGTATGGTAAATTGTGATTCCAAGATAGGTTATTGAATTGAGGTTGGCAAATTAGATGCTATCGAATAAGTGTAATATAGTCCAAAAAATTGTGTTCATTCCCGTCATAGTCCTTAAGTTTAAATAGATAAACATAGAATCCTCCTTTAGCGGGAATTCCATTTGCGGTACCATCCCATGTAGCATTTTGATCATTGGATTGAAAAATCTCCACTCCCCAGATATTATAGATATAAAGATTATATTCCTTAATACCCTCACCCATTCCATAGAAAGTGTCATTAAGTCCGTCATTATTAGGGGTGAAAGAGTTAGGAGCAAAAAATTTAATATTTGGTCGAATTTCAACTGTTTTTATCAATGAATCAGAGCAGCCTGAAATATCAAATACCGTAAGTTTCACTGAAAATTCTCCTGATGACCTAAAGGTATGAAATGGGTTGTTTAAGTATGCTTTTGTGCTGTCTCCAAAATCCCAAATGATATCTGCATTGGCATCTTTCGACTGATTTTGGAATGAGATTACAGGATCCGAAATAGTAGCACTCGGTGGTACAATATCAAAATCTGCTTCGGGAATGGATGCAATACTAATGTCTTTTGATGTTAGGGTAGATATGCAATTTCCATCTTTTACAAATAAACTTATCTTATCTGATCCAGCTGAAGAATACGATAATTTATAAGAGCCCTTACTGGAAACACTTAAAATGGAAGCGTCACCAAAGTCCCAGAAATAATTGGCTTTTTCTGTTGCATTGCCTTTATAATCTACATTGATAATTTCATTGATACAGACACTACTACTACTTAATTCGAATGTGGAATTCAAACTCTGATCAACAACAAGGTTGAATGTATCTCGAGAGATAAGTGATTCGCAGTTATACAAATATGCTTTAACCCAGTATGATGTGGTGGATTTTGGGTCAACATTAATAGAAGCTGTTGTATTACCGGTATTCCAAATATACTTTGAGCCGGTTGCTGCATTTGTGGCTGTAAGTACAGCAGTGTCCCCTCTACAGATAATTGAATTATCTGCAATGATATCCACTTTTGGAGGATCTTCAAGTCCCAATATTGCGGTTCCTCCAAATACCATTGGAACAATACCAGAAACTGAACTGTAATTATTAAAACAGATCATATAACGATCACCTGCAGTCACATTAATCGGCAATTCAAAATTAGATGAATCTCCACCTGCAGGTAGTTGATTATATTCAGCAAGCCCTGTTCCTCCTTTTTCTGTACCATTCCAGTTGCATCTTACAGGGGCAATTAAATTATTAATGATATCGTCACAGGTATTGCTTGTTAAGTTAAATAGTGTCCAGTCATAAAATCCTGCTTGAGGGTATGGCGAGTCATCAGTTGCGAAATAAAATTCAAGTGTACCGGATTCTTTNACGGGAAACCTGATCCATGTACTAAANGTTTCACCAGTTAACAAGCACCCTAAATTTTCTGATGGGTTTATGTTTTTATTAGGGTTGCTTACTGTAGCCCCGCCAACATCATCAGGNTCTGGAATTTCAATTATATTTCCAGGGCCATTCGAACTTATAGGAAATAATGTATCACCGCATACATTCACGAAGTTTACACAGTCATTGTTGTTTTGAGAATAGGTTTTAAGATGAATTAAAAGGAATAAGCAAATAAAAGCGAATGCAAATCTGATTTTTTGAAGATTTATTAGAAAACCGGGCATAATTTCCCCCTATTGGTTTGGCTAAACATATAGGTTTTATACGGGTTTCAGAAAGAAAAGTTGGAGGGTATTATGGCTATCTGATTATCGATATTACCCCCTGCTCATTGCGCTCAAATCCAGAGTAATCTTTGTAATAAATATCATAAACATAGGAGCCGAATGGGACTAATTTGCCATGGTTAAATTTGCGACCATTCCAAAACTCGTTAATGTTTCTGGTATAGTGGATTTCTTTGCCCCATCGGTTATAAATCGTCATTTTGAATTCAGTAATACCAAAATTAGAGATATAAAATACATCGTTGATACCATCTCCATTTGGTGTGAAGGCGGTTGGCTTAAAAAGTTCTAGAATCGGATTAACCATAATCTCATTATACATGGTATCCTTGCATCCTTCAGAGTTAGTAGCAATAAATATTATAGTGAATTTACCCGTATCATTATATGTGTGGTAAGCATTTTGATTATTTGTAAATGTGCCGTCACCAAATATCCATATCCATTCTGACATTGTGCCATTTTCTGTAGTGGATTTATCTGTAAAACTCATGTTGGTTGCTATATCGTATTCGTCTTGGTCAGGGAAGATCTCATAATCAATTTCTGGTTGAGGTAGAACTTCAATATTAAAATTATCAAACCCTTTAATTTTTCCGCAATATTGAGTTGTTACAGAAACACTATAGTTTTGGTTTTCTTCAGGAGTTACCTCAATGCTATTAGTGGTGGCTCCCGTACTCCAGACAAAATCAGATGTCATACCACCTCTCTTTGCTTCCAAAACGGCTGTTTCATTGTGGCAAATCACAGAGTCTCCGAATATATCTACCAATGGGGGATTGTAAAAACCAATAACTGCAGTTCCGGTAAACTTTATTTTTACATCAGCTTGAACGGCATCGTTGTTATTGATACATAATAAGTAATGTTCCCCTTCCTGGGCTTGGAACGGGGTTTCAAAATTACTGATATGAGCATCCAATGGAACATCCTTCTTATATAAAAGACCAGTACCGCCATATTCAGCACCATTCCAGTTGCACCTTATAGGAGCTACTTCATTATTTGCGATTTTTTCTTCAGTAATGGATTTGCCATCATAAGGGTAGAGTATCCAATCGTAAAATCCAATTTGGGTAGAATCGGAACCTATGATAAACTCCAATGACCCATCTTGGCCAATTGGTATTAAGAACCAATTGCTAAAGGTTTCACCCATAAGTAAGCAACCTCTGTTGTTTGCATCAGATAATTTTGGATAGGGGTCTATTCTGGTGCCAGGATTCCCTACTGTACCAGGTTCTGGTATGTCTTTAACATCCCCTCTACCATTTATGCCAATTTTGATAATTGTATCATGACACAAATGGACATACTTGTGAGCGTCATTATTCTTTTGTGAGAAAACTGGCGTAACTATACTACTAATTATGAGCAAAAAACTCATAATTAACCCGACTTTACATTGCGGTTTTTTGTAAAGATTCTTCATTAATTCCTGAAAATCAGCTTGGTTATAAGCTGCCAATCTTCAAATTTAATACAAAATCGTGCTTTTTCCCAGAAAATTCAAGAACAAATAAGCGTGTATGTCGGCGGTTTTGCAGATATATTTTAGTAGAATATTTCTTAAGAAAATTTTATAATTGCCTGATAACCAGCAGTGTTAAAAAGTCATTAATCCTTGTTATCTTTGTTTCTTTTAACTCAAAATCCGAGAAAAATGGAAAATGTAGCATCATCCATAAAATCTTATAAAAGTGAAGTTGAACAGAATAAGGACCAATATTTAGGTGAATTGATCGATCTTTTGAAAATTCCATCTGTAAGTGCAGATCCTCAATATAAAGATGACGTACTAAGAGCTGCAGAGTTTGTAAAACAAAAATTAGTGGATGCAGGGGCAGATAATGTTGAACTTTGTACAACTCCTGGCCATCCCATTGTATATGGAGAGAAAATGATTGACACTAATGCACCAACTGTTTTGGTATATGGTCATTACGATGTTCAACCACCAGATCCCATGGACTTATGGGACTCCCCACCTTTTGAACCAGTAATTAAGGATGAAAAAATTTATGCCAGAGGAGCATGTGATGATAAAGGACAAGTATATATGCACATCAAAGCATTTGAATTAATGACGCAGAATGATGATCTGCCATGTAACATCAAATTTTTAGTTGAAGGAGAGGAAGAAGTTGGATCAGACAATTTAGGAGATTTTGTAGAAAATAATAAGGAGAAGTTAAGTGCAGATGTTGTATTGATTTCAGATACTTCCATGATTGCCAATGATGTACCTTCAATAACAGTAGGCTTGCGTGGGCTTAGTTATGTAGAAGTTGAAGTGACAGGTCCAAACAGGGATTTGCATTCTGGTGTTTATGGTGGTGCAGTTGCAAATCCGATCAACATACTATCTAATATGATCGCATCCCTTCAGGATGAAAATAAGAAAATTACCATCCCAGGATTTTATGATGATGTAGTTGAGTTAAGTGAGGCAGAAAGAGAAGAAATGGCGAAAGCTCCTTTTGATGAACATGCATATAAAAATGATCTGGTAATTAATGATGTGGAAGGAGAAACCGGTTACTCATCTTTGGAAAGAACTTCCATTAGACCAACGTTAGATGTAAATGGAATTTGGGGTGGTTATACTGGTGAAGGTGCAAAGACGGTACTACCATCGAAAGCGTATGCAAAAATTTCAATGAGATTGGTTCCTAATCAGAACTCAGATAAAATTACTAAGTTATTCACAGATCATTTCTTAGCAATTGCTCCGAAATCTGTTAAAGTAAAAGTAACACCTCATCATGGAGGTGAAGCAGCAGTGACGCCAATTGATTCTGTTGCTTATCAGGCTGCTAGCAAAGCAATGGAAGACACATTTGGTAAAAAACCGATTCCTGTACGAGGTGGAGGCAGTATTCCAATTGTTGCTTTATTTGAAGATGTATTGGGATTAAAAACAGTTTTAATGGGTTTTGGATTAGATTCCGATGCTATTCATTCTCCCAACGTACATTATGGTGTTTTCAATTACTTGAAAGGTATTGAGACAATTCCGTTGTTTTATAGACATTACGCGGAAATGAGCAAATAATATTAATAGTACACTGTTTTGTTAAAACCGTTATGATTGTTGATGGTTTTTAGTAATAATAATTAGTTTTAGCTATTATTAAGTTAAGTTATTCATGAAGTTATTTAATACATTTAGCATCATCATTATCTTAATTTTTTGGGGGTGCAAAAAAGATCCTCAACCAGAATCGGGGTTCAATGAACCTTTTTACTTAAAATTTAATTTTGAAGGTGAAGAAATCATAAATGAAGAAGAGGATATTAATGTTAGTGGTGTAGCGACCGTTGGATTTGGCACTAGTTGGGTAAATCGGTATAGAAATGATAGTGGAAATTATGATGTTGAATTTAAGCTTGAATTCGATGATAAATCAGTGACAAAACAAGACATCAAAGACCTAGAAGGAAAAGAGCTCCCCATTAATGGGAGTAGTTATCCATGGATGAGAGTGTATTTAATAAACAACCATGGGGCGCAGGACTATTCAACTGGGCTTGATGAAATTGATTATGGTATTTCCAACTTTTTTATAGATGAGGTTATAAAAGGACCTAAAATTGATGTGGGAGATAAACGAAAAAGAAGTTATATTCTCAGAGGCGAATTCGATTTTAATATTTCTAAAAGTAGTTGGACTTTAGGCGTTCCAGATACTTTATATCCAATTACCAATGGAGAATTTTCAATGCGAATCTTTGTGCCATGAATAAATAATATTAATAGTACACTGATTTGTTAAGATGGTTATGATTACTGATGATTTTAAAATCATAAAAGATCATAATAATCAGTGTTTATCAGCGTACCATAAATATGTTTTTTAACGCAATAAAACTTACTTATATTTTATTTCTTGTCTTGATTATGCATGCATGTGGAAATGCACAGCATGGGCAAATAAAGAGCAGTAGGGAAACCGATATGGAAAAAACCAAACACAAGTATACCAACCATTTGATAAATGAGAGTAGTCCCTATCTGCTTCAGCATGCACACAATCCTGTTGATTGGTATCCGTGGGGAGAAGAAGCACTTAAAAAAGCAAAAGACGAAAACAAAATTTTATTAATAAGTATAGGATATGCTGCGTGTCACTGGTGTCATGTTATGGAACATGAGTCATTTGAAAATGAGGAAGTAGCAAAATTGATGAACGAATATTTTGTTCCAATTAAAGTAGATAGAGAAGAGAGACCTGACATAGATCAGATCTATATGAGCGCGGTGCAATTAATGACAGGTAGTGGTGGCTGGCCATTGAATTGTTTTGCCTTACCTGATGGCCGCCCATTTTATGGAGGAACCTATTTCCCAAAACAAAACTGGCTAACGATACTTCAAAAAGTTTATGACGAATATAAAACCAATCCTGCAAAAGTTGAGGAGTTTGCCAACAAGTTAACAACTGGAGTTAAGCAAAGTGAGTTGATCTCTTATAATTCTCAAGCTCCTGCTTTTAGTATTAGTTTACTAGATGAAACCGTTGAAAAGTGGGCAAATAATTTTGACAATAAAGAAGGAGGTCCAAATCGTGCTCCTAAATTTCCGATACCGAACAACTATCATTTCTTGTTAAGATATTATTATCATAAACAAGATCAGGAAATTTTAGATCATGTCTTATTGACATTGAATAAGATGGCCTTTGGCGGAATCTATGATCAATTAGGTGGTGGGTTTGCCAGGTATTCTACTGATAAAGTTTGGAAAGCTCCACATTTTGAAAAGATGCTTTATGATAACGGTCAGTTGGTAAGCTTGTATTCGGAAGCCTATCAGTTGACCAAAGATCCACTGTACAAGCAAATTGTATATGAGACCATAGAATTTATTCAACGTGAATTGACTTCCCCTGAATTTGGATTTTATTCTTCATTAGATGCAGATAGTGAGGGAGAAGAAGGAAAATTTTATGTCTGGACAAGAAATGAATTAGAAGAAATTCTTGGGGATGATGAACCACTCTTCAGTGAATATTACAATGTAACTTACAATGGAAATTGGGAACACTACAACAATATTTTGTTGAGGCAAAAGACTGATAAGGAGTTTGCAGATAAACATAAAATAAGTGTTGAGGATTTAAGAGAAAAATTAATTAGTGCCAAGAAAAAAGTATTTAAGGTAAGGTCAAAACGAATAAGACCGGGTTTAGATGATAAGGTACTAACTGAGTGGAATGCTTTAATGCTGAAAGGATATATAGATGCCCATAGGGCATTTAATGACGATAATTTATTAAAAGAAGCACTTAAAAATGCAAAATTCATTACGGATAATATGTTGGATGGCAGTCGGTTGAATAGAAATTACAAAAATGGAAAATCAACCATCAACGGTTACTTAAGTGACTATTCATTTACAATTGAAGCTTTTATTGCATTGTATGAAGTAACTTTTGATGAGTCATGGTTACTGAAAGCAAAAGATCTCATGGATTATACGATCAATCATTTTTATGATGCCGGTTCAAACATGTTTTACTTTACATCTGACGAAGATCCGGCTCTAATTGCGCGTAAGATGGAAGTGAACGATAATGTGATTCCTGCTTCTAATTCCAGTATTGCCAAAGGGCTTTTCATTTTGGGTAATTTATTTGATAATGCAGATTATCTGGAAATGTCGACTAAGATGCTGAATAATATTCAACAATTTATACCCAGTTACGGTTCGGGTTATAGCAATTGGGGGATGCTATTTTTGAATATGGTTTATAGTCCTTATGAGATTGCTATTGTTGGTAAAGATGCCGTGGAAAAAAGAAAAGAGTTGGATAAGAACTTTATCCCTAATAAATTAATTCTTGGTGGCGATAATGAAGGGAGTTTGCCACTGCTTAAGATGAAAGCAGTAAAAGGGAAAACAATGATCTACGTTTGTAAAAACAAATCTTGTAAACTGCCTGTAGAAAATGTGAGTGAAGCTTTGGAGCAAATGAACGAGGGAAATTAGTTTTTAAACTCTTCACCATCAGGTATTTCTATGATATTGATATCCATTCTCAGGAGGTCTTTAAACATTTGACCTGTTTCCTGAACATCTTCATCTCCTTCTTCATAGTACCAATTTACAATAAGCTCTTTTCCTTGATCTGTAAGTTTATTTACAGCTTTCATCATTTCAATTAAGTACTTCTTAGTTCTACTATTGTAATATTCTAATACGAAATTGCATGTTGTTGTGGATGCAGGATTTTTCACGTATTCTACTATCCAATTCATAACAGGGGAGTAAAAATCCACGGTCCTATCCGGAATTGATTTACCCTTGAGCTCAAGAATTCCTGTATCAGGATCAAAATCAATTTTTGGACTTTGTAGCGTTTGCTCGACAACAAGTCTATTCATAACACCTTTTGCTTCGAAATCTGTTACAAATTAATAAATTTTGTAATAATTTCTTATCAATTGATTATAAGATTGAAAAATTGTAAGATTAAAAGATTTGTAAAACCACCTAAAACATCTTATACATTATCAAATTACTTTTCCTTTATATAACTTTAGGCATTCTATACTTTAGCTCACTTTAAGTACTGAGTAGTTACTTTTGGATTATAGTTTAACCTATCAACTCATAAACTTTTCAACCTATCAACGACTTTATAGTCATTCAAATTTTAATCCCTACTAGTAATAGATCATCAGTTTGCTTGTAATTTCCTTTCCATGCTTGAAGTTCTTTTTCAACATAAAATTTTTGTTGTTCCATGTCGTATTTTTGTACATCAAGTAGCAATTCCTTTAACCGTTTACCATTGAGTTTTTTACCTTTTTTCCCACCGAATTGGTGCGTAACTCCATCAGAAAAGATATAAAAAGAGTCTCCCTTTTTTAGTTCTATAGTATGGTTTACAAAGGGCTTATTATCAATGGTTATTGCTCCGCCAATTGCCAGTTTGTTTGCTTTATATTCTTGAAGTGCATTCTCTCCATTTTTATTTTTGGTAATAAAGTAAAGAGGCCTGAAAGAACCAGCATAATTCAATGTGTTAGCAACAAATTGTCCATTTTCCACTTTCATTTCAATTGAACATAGAGCTATGTCCATTCCTTCCAAAACTTCTGTATCTCTTGTATCCTGATGTAGAGCTTTTTGAACTTCATTATTTAATTCTCCCAAAATGGCAGCTGGAACATGAACATCTTTTTCGTTAACAATATGATTTAGTAATGTATTGCCTAAAACTGACAGGAAAGCTCCGGGCACACCATGCCCTGTGCAATCAACCACTGCCATAAATGCAATATTATCTTTAAAAGAGAACCAGACAAAATCCCCACCTACAATTTCTTTGGGCTTGTATATTCCGAATGAGTGGGGTAAATATTGATTTACATATTCGGGACGTGGGAAGATAGCTTCTTGAATCTTTTTGGCATATTCTATACTTTCTGTTATGTATCTGTTCTTTTCTTCAAGCTCTTTATTAATAAAATGAAGATTTTCCTTTTCTTTTTCCTGCTCAAAATCCCAATTCTCATAGTCCTTCTTCAGCCTATTAATTCGATAGAAATGAAATATCAAAAAGCCAGGAACAGTTACTATTATTAAGGTTACTAAAAAGTATATCATGCTTAATTAACTTGTTATTCGTTGATTCGTGTAATAGTTAATAAGTTTATTATACCATAAGCTAATGACAAAGGACAATCTTAATTCTTAACTCTGAATTCGTACCTAACTTTTACTTTTCTTTCTCATTGATTCAAATTGTTCCCACTCATCTTCGGTTATTTCTTTGAATTTGTTGAACATTCCTGCTCCATAAAGCCATTCACCTCCGTCAATTGTTATTACTTCTCCGTTAACATATCCTGAGTAGTCTGAAACTAAATACGAAGCAAGATTTGCCAATTCATGATGTTCTCCTAATCGCTGAAGCGGAATATATTTTTTTAGATCAAAGCGCTTTGCCATTTCATCCGGGAATAATCTTGTCCATGCGCCTTTGGTTGGAAATGGACCCGGTGCAATGGCATTGAGTCGAATTCCATATTTCCCCCATTCAGCTGCAAGTGATCTTGTTAGCGCTAATACACCTGCTTTTCCACATGCTGACGGAGTAACATACGCAGAACCTGTCCATGCATAAGTAGTAACAATGCTCAGAACATTGCCTTCAAGTTTGTTGTCAATCCAATATTTACCACAAGCAAGTGTACAATTGTAAGAACCTTTTAATACGATATCTACTACAGCATCGAAGGCTCTGTGAGATAAAGACTGAGTACGAGCAATAAAATTGCCTGCTGCGTTGTTGACCAGATTATCTACTTTGCTAAATTTATCGATAGAAGTTTTTAAGAGGTTTTCAACTTGATCGTACTTAGTAATATCACATTGCACTGGTATAATATTTCCTTCAGGAGAAAGTTCTTTGGCAGTAGCTTCTAATGTTTCCATATTTCTACTGGCAATTACTACATCTGCTCCAAGAGATAAGAACTTTTTACTCATGGATTTCCCTAACCCTGAACCACCTCCAGTAACTATGATTGTTTTATCTTTTAAACATCCATCGGGCAACATCTTTTTGTTTTCCATAACTTTGCTCGCTATTACCGATTTTTTAAACTGGTTTTTCTAATGGATAATGCTAATATACTAATGAATACAAATAATACTAATTGTTATACGAATAACGAATTAATACGAATATACGATTAGATAATGCATAAGGCCGTATTTTTAGATAGAGATGGGGTAGTTAACAAGGAGATTGGTTATGTTACCTGCGCTGATGAATTAGAACTCTTGCCTGATTCGATTAAGGCGATGAAAGAACTCCAACAAAAAGGTTACTTGTTAATAATCATTACCAATCAGGGAGGTATAACCAAAGGTTTATATTCTGAGTTGGATTTGAAGAATATTCATGATAAAATGAAAAATGAATTGGAAGAACAGGGCATTAAAATTACCGAGATC
>JAESSM010000006.1 GCA_016764115.1 Bacteroidia bacterium
AACCGTTAAGTTCATTGAAAACCATCCAGAACTGCTGCATTTAGAAAGGAGGCTTGACCGGGCTAACAAGATACTACATTACTTAGCTGACGTTACCGTCAATGGAAATCCTGATGTAAAAGTAATTGATCCTCATATTAAATTCCGTTATCCAGCTGTTCCGTCATTCAATAGATTTGATCCATATCCGGAAGGGACAAAAAATAAACTTACCAATTTAGGCCGAGATAAGTTTATTGATTGGCTCAAGAAAGAAAAGAGTATTCAATATACAGATACTACATTGCGTGATGCTCATCAATCATTATTAGCAACTCGTGTTAGAACAATTGACATGATGAAAGTTGCGGAAAGCTTTGCCCGTAATCATCCCCAAGTGTTTTCCATGGAAGTATGGGGAGGAGCAACTTTTGATGTTGCATTGAGATTCTTACATGAATGTCCGTGGCAGCGACTTCAATTATTTAGAGAAGCTATGCCAAATCTGTTATTGCAAATGTTATTGAGAGGATCAAATGCGGTTGGTTACACAGCGTATCCTGATAATTTGGTAGAAAAGTTCATTGAGAAAGCGTGGGAAAATGGGATTGACATTTTCCGAATATTCGATTCTTTGAATTGGGTGGAAGCAATGAAAGTAAGCATCAAAACTGTTCGGGAAAGAACAGATGCCATTGCAGAAGCTTGTATTTGTTACACCGGAGATATTTTAGATGAAAACAAGAAAAAATATACACTGAAATATTATCTGGACCTTGCAAAAAGGCTGGAAGATCAAGGTGCACACATACTAGCAATAAAGGACATGGCTGGATTGTTAAAGCCTTATTCTGCGGAAGTATTAATTACGGAGCTCAAGAGATCTATTGATATTCCAATCCATTTACACACTCACGATACTTCTTCAATTCAATCAGCAACTTACCTTAAAGCCATTGAAGCTGGAGTAGATGTGGTGGATTTGGCTTTGGGTTCTATTTCCGGATTAACATCTCAGCCCAACTTTAATTCTGTGGCTGCAATGATGAAGGGTCACGAAAGAGAACTGGATTTGGATCATGAAACACTAAATCAATTCTCCAATTATTGGGAAGATGTACGGGAATATTATTATCCATTTGAATCAGGATTGAAAGCAGGAACTGCTGAAGTCTTTGATCATGAAATTCCCGGTGGACAGTATTCTAACTTACGTCCCCAGGCTCAGGCTTTGGGACTTGGAAATAAGTTTGTCGAAATAAAGAAAAACTATAAGGTGGTCAATGATCTGTTTGGTGATGTGATAAAAGTGACCCCATCTTCTAAAGTTGTTGGTGACTTAGCGCTTTACATGACCTCTAATAACTTAACTGCTGAAGATATATTAGAAAGAGGAGAGCAGGTTTCATTTCCTGAGTCTGTAAAGAGTTATTTTAAAGGAGATCTTGGACAACCATACAAAGGCTTTCCAAAGAAATTGCAGGCAATAGTTTTAAAAGGAGAGAAGCCTTTTAAAAACCGACCCAATGCCCATCTACAGCCAATTGATTTCGATTTAGAATTTGAAGAGTTTAAAAAGAAATTTGACAAACATCGAAGCTTCCTGGACTTTCTATCATATAAATTGTATCCCAAAGTTTTTGAGGATTATTACAATTTTCAAACGGAGTTTGGGGATGTAATGCCCGTTCCATCTCCTCCTTTCTTTTTTGGGATGAAGCACAATGAAGAATTATTAATTGAAATTGCCTCAGGTAAAAACTTACTGATTCAATTGGTTAACGCGGGAGACACAGATGAAAACGGCATGCGCACGGTTTATTTCAAATTGAACGGGCAAACACGAGGCATTGAAGTTCGTGATCGATCATTTAAAGTTGAAAAAGAAGTACATAAAAAAGCAGAGGCTGAAAATGAGATTGGTGCACCACTTCAGGGAAAATTAACCAAAATACTTGTTAAAGCAGGCATCACTATTAAGAAGAATGAACCATTGTTCGTTATAGAAGCAATGAAAATGGAAAGTACCATTACATCTTCCGAAAAAGGTAAAGTAAAACGGGTTCATTTGAAAGAAGGTACTATGGTAGAGCAAGATGATCTCATCATAGAACTGGCTTAAGATAGCGGTTTAAACAAACAAGATTCCTCTTCCAATAAACCTGTCTGCCGAACAGGCAGGTTGGAAATCGGAATGAAAGCTTTTTTAGTTTGCATAAATAATATGAAAAGAATTTACTATTTAGTTATTGGAGTAGTATTTCTACTTTTTTCATCATGTGGTGATGGATCTCAAAGTGGTAGCAGTTATAAAATTCTTCCATCCACAAGTGGAAAGCCTGGTGAGTTGTTGGTCGTGTTGAAAGATGAATATTGGAACGGAGTTGTCGGTGACAGCATTCGCAAAATTTTCAAGCAACCTCAATACGGATTACCTCAACCGGAACCAATTTTCACTTTAAGTCATGTTTCACCAAAGGGTTTTGCAAGCGTATTA
Source organism: Bacteroidia bacterium (assembly GCA_016764115.1). Taxonomy (GTDB): domain Bacteria; phylum Bacteroidota; class Bacteroidia; order JAESSM01; family NORP286; genus NORP286. The sequence continues at coordinate 2,477 of JAESSM010000006.1, forward strand.
ACTCGACATAGAAACCTCTTAATTTTAAAAGAGGGGGATAAAGGAGTTTATCAGACCACTAATGAGTGGTCTAAACCACAAGTAGTAGTAACATTGGTTGGAAAAAATACCTATGATTTTTTGAGTCATCTAAGAGAGAGAAAACATGATCTAATACTTCATTACAATAAAGTTGAAAGGAATCGCTTGATAAAAGCTATTGGCAAGAATATGGACTTAGAAGTAGTGGATGAATTGAAAACAAAATTTCACTTGAGTATGGTTATTCCCAAAAGCTTTTATTTAGCTAAAGCTGTTGATGATTTTTTCTGGATAAGAAACGAAACAGCAGATATATCGCAGAGCATAATGGTTTATTTTTCTGAAGGAAGAACGACCCAAATGGACAGCATTTTAGCAATAAGGGATTCTGTTTCTAAGTCGCACATTACAAGTGAAACCGAGGGTGCTTACATGCAGTCTGAAAGGATGTATCCACCTTTTAGCAGACCGATTAAAATTAAAAGTAAAGATGTAATTGAAACCCGAGGCCTCTGGCGTATGGCAGGCGATTTTATGGGTGGTCCTTTTCTAAATTATTGTTTTTACGATGTTAAAAATAACCGCACTATTTTCATGGATGGTTTCGTCTATGCACCTAAACTTACTAAACGGGAATACTTAAGACAACTGGAGGCAATTTTGTGGAGTTTGGAAGTTATTTAACTTAGCTATAAAATTAATTTGAGATAATCTCATTCTGATGTTTTCATCACTATTTTATATATGCTTACAAAAGGTATTAATTAGCACCTTTTACAATCATCACGCTTCCCTGCCAATCTGCTAATTCCACGATTCTCTCTGGAATAGATTTCACAAACTCACCAATTGCTTTTGGAATACCATCCCATGTGTGGTTATAATCATGAATGATGATAACACCACCTGTAGAAAGTTTAGGATAAAAATAATTCAATGCAGCAAGAGTGGGTTTATACAAGTCTGCATCGAGATGAACAAAAGCGTAATTTGTTTCATCTAAATTTTTAACAGAATCAGGAAAATATCCGGGATGAAAATGCACATTTTCATTTCCGTTAATTGATTTTTTTACTACTTCTAAATTTGTATCAGAAAAATTAGATGTACTGAACTTCCTGTCAGTACTATTTTCAAGCAGNAAGTCCTGTTGGTCAAAGCCTTCAAAAGTGTCGAANAAATGAAATNTACGAGAGCTATCCATCTCGTGAATAATTTTGGCNGTTTCTCCTTGGTATACACCCAATTCAACAAAATCTCCGGGTATACTTTCGGTTTTTAAGCGTTCTATTTGTAACCAAAAAGTATAGAATCGAACCTTATCTCGGTAAGTTTTTTCCAATTTCTTAAGGTTATCCGATATTCTACCATTTCTAATGGCTTCTTCCCACTTGTGAGGCTTACTTAATTTATATGACCATTTTAACTCCCATACTTTAAAACCTAAAAAGAAAAACACCAATACAAGCAAAATGCTTATCACTTGAAATATATCCAGAGTTATCGCTAAATTCATCTTTGTTTTATTGAATTAATACATCACAATAGTCCACAACAATGTGCTTACAAAAGCTAGTATTATACTAACTCCATAAAAAAAGAAGAGCATGAAAAATCTTAAAAATGTAGTTAAGTATCTTTTGTCAAACACTTTTTTCATTGCAACGATCAAATAAAAGAAAATCAGAAGCACTAGGATAGTCCCCAAATCAATCCCTGTGGTTAATTCAATTAATTGATCAATACTGGAAATAATAAAAGCAAAGCAATGGAAGTGTAAAGAAAACAACAAGAATTCCACATAAAGTTTCTTTTTTTTATAATAGAGGAGTTTCAAAATTAAAGCAAAAATAGGTAACAGAAAGAACATCATTGTAGGGAAGTTTTCCTGAAGCTCATCCCAAAAATTATCAGAACCTTTTTGCTGTACCTGCACCCCCTTCACTGAAACATAGCCTAACACTTGCCCCCAAAATCCTGAGGTATCAATTTCTTTTTTATGAAGATATTTATTCACAATGTGATAAACTTTTGTTTCAGTTAGGTTTTCAAAATCCTTGATAGTATCAAGCCCGGGAATATCAATATTGAACTTCCTCTTTGTTGAGCTTTCCGTACTATCTGATTTTAGCGCAATACCTTCTGTGACTTTTTCCTGACCGTCAATCATTTCAGAATGGCCATTCCTAATATTTTCATTCTTTTTGCTTTTATCCGGAGATGGTATCAAAAAGAAAAGTAAACTAATCACCAAATACATCCTAATAGGGGAAACATACTTGGCCCTTTTCCCGCTGTTGAATTCTATTGTTAAGAAACCGGGTTTAAAAAGAAGTGGTTTAAGACTTCTGAAAAGTTTGGAATCAATTTCAAATGTATCTTCAATGAGTTCTTGAAAAAAAACATGTATCGAAACATTTCTGTTCGTATTCTTCTGTCCACACTTGGAGCAAAAATCTTCCTCTTTGATCTCATGACCGCAGTTGAGGCAATTATTTGATTTACGTAAAATCACTTTTCAATTACCAAATAACAATTATCATTTATTTCAATTAATAAAAAAGTTGTCATCAGACTGCCTCAAAAGTAAAAGATCGCTGTCATTCTGAACGGTAGTGAAGAATCTTGTTCCCTGATTATCAATATGTAACAAGATCCTTCTTCCGAGTGCTCGGTTTCAGGATGACAGTAAGTTTAAACATTTTCTAACTGACTTTTAGCTTCATTCAATTCTGATAGTGTTCTGGTATCACCTAACTTCTGAGCGATTATCATCCCATCTTCATATGTTCTCAGGGCATTCGCATTTTCCCTTAATGATTCATACACCTTTCCCAAATGGTAATAACTTCCTATGTAATCAGGATCGTTGTCAATTACAATTTTAAAATGTGATGCGGCCTTTTCATATTCACCTATTTTGCTGTATTCCAATGCAGTAGCGTGGTTTAAAAAGGAATCTTTGGGTTGCCCATCAAGCATTTTTTGCAGTTGTTCCAGCCTATTGATCATCCTTTTAATAATAGGGTAATTTTCTTACTTTTGTTGCTTAGTTGAAGCTAAAATACTAAGAAAAATCATGAACATATTAGTTTGTATAAGTGTTTCTCCGGATACAACTGCAAAGATCGATTTTACGAATAGCAATACAGAATTTAATACCAATGGGGTTCAGTTTATCATTAACCCTTATGATGAGATTGCC
>JAESSM010000007.1 GCA_016764115.1 Bacteroidia bacterium
GAACAAGTATATGAAAAGAACTATTAATATAAACTTCAGCATAACTCTACTAATAACGAATCTTTACGAATTAACGAATACACTATTAACGAATTATTTACTTAGGTACATAGATTTTTTCTTAAATAGATCCCTGAAATATGGGTCATCAATATCTTTTATAAACCTGATAGCTTCTCCAGTTGATTTCATTTCAGGTCCTAATTCCTTATTTACATTTGGAAATTTATCAAACGAAAAAACTGGTTCTTTAATTGCATAACCATTCTTCTTTGGTTTGATCTCAAAATCCTTAAGTTTAGCTCCCAACATTACTTTTGTAGCAATATTTACATAAGGTACATCGAAAGCTTTAGCAATAAACGGAACCGTTCTTGACGCTCTTGGATTAGCTTCTATTACATATACTTTTTGATCCTTTACCGCAAACTGAACATTGATCAGTCCTTTTACATCCAATGCATGAGCCAATTTTACACTATATTCCTCAATTGTTTTAATTACTTTATCAGAAAAATTATAAGAAGGTAACACCGCATAAGAATCTCCGGAATGAATACCTGCAGGTTCAATATGTTCCATTAAACCTAGTATGTGAGTATCTTTTCCATCACATATAGTATCAGTTTCGGCCTCCTCTGCCTTGTCTAAAAAATGATCAATTAAGACATGGTTATCTGGCATGTCTTTAAAAATGTCAATTACTGCTTTTTCCAAATCTTCGTCATTTATAACAATCTTCATTCTATGCCCCCCAAGAACATAAGAAGGCCTTACAAGTACAGGATAGCCAACTTCATTAGCTATTGCTATCGCTTCATCAGCCGTTTCAACAACTCCATATCTAGGATATGGGATATCCAGTTCCTTTAGTAGGTCTGAGAATCGGCCTCTATCTTCGGCCAAATCCATATTCTTGTAAGAAGTGCCTATTATTTTAATTCCATGTTCATGAAATTTTTCCGCCATCTTCAATGCCGTTTGCCCTCCTAATTGAACAATTACTCCCTCAGGTTTTTCATGCTCAATTATTTCCCTTACATGTTCCCAGTATACCGGCTCGAAGTATAACTTATCAGCAATATCGAAATCTGTAGAAACAGTTTCAGGATTACAATTGATCATTATCGCTTCATAACCGGCTTCTTTTGAGGCTAAAACTCCATGAACACAGCAATAATCAAACTCAATTCCCTGGCCAATTCGATTAGGGCCTGAACCCAAAACAATTACTTTCTTCTTATCTGAAACTATGGATTCATTTTCATCTTCAAAGGTGGAGTAGAAATACGGGGTGAGCGCTTCAAATTCTGCTGCACAAGTATCCACCATTTTATAAGTTCGTTTAATTCCAAGTTCTTTCCTCTTGTCATAAACATCATCCTCAGTCACATTACCTAATACATAAGCAATTTGAACATCAGAATATCCTTTTTGTTTTAACTCTATGAAAAAGGTCTTTGGAATATTATCCAAGCTATATTGCTTCAATTTGTGTTCTGCTTTTACCAATAGCTGAATTTGCAACAAATACCACCGATCAATTCGAGTGATTTTCTGAATAGATTTTACAGGAACACCAAGTTTAAGAGCATCATAAATTCTAAAAATTCTATGCCATGAAGGATGTTCTAATTCATAAACGATATCTTCAAGCTTTCTCCAGTGTTTTCCATCTGCACCTAATCCAGAACGATCAATCTCTAATGACTGACAAGCCTTTTGAAATGCTTCTATAAAACTTCTTCCAATAGACATTGCTTCACCAACTGATTTCATCTGCAAACCTAACTCCCTGTTGCTTCCAATGAATTTATTGAAATTCCACCTTGGAACTTTAACAACAACATAATCAATAGATGGTTCAAAAAATGCTGATGTAGATTTTGTAATTTGATTTTCGATCTCATCCAAATTATAACCAATAGCCAGCTTAGCAGATATTTTTGCGATAGGATACCCGGTAGCTTTGGAAGCCAACGCTGACGACCTTGATACACGTGGATTGATCTCAATTGCGACAATTTCTTCGGTATCAGGGCTTGTAGCAAACTGAACATTACACCCACCAGCAAAATTTCCAATTGCCCGCATCATAGTGAATGACATATTTCTCATTTCCTGGTAAACCTTATCGGGCAAGGTCATTGCCGGAGCAATAGTAACAGAATCTCCCGTGTGAATACCCATTGGATCCATGTTCTCAATAGAACAAATGATAATGATATTGTCATTGGGATCTCTTAAGAGTTCTAATTCAAATTCTTTCCAACCGAAAATCGCTTTTTCAATCAACACTTCATGTATTGGTGATGCATGAAGACCTCGGGTCAACAATTCTTCAAATTCCTCCTTTTTGTGCACAAAGCTTCCACCTGTTCCACCTAAAGTGTAGGATGGCCTAATCACCAAGGGATAGCCTAAATCCTGAGCTACTTCTTTTCCCTCTAAAAATGAATTTGCAACTTTTGAAGGTGGTGTGGCTACACCAAGATCTTTCATCAATTGCCGAAACAAGTCCCTATTTTCGGTATTCTCTATTGCATTGATATCAACTCCTATGATCCTAACATTATATTTTTTCCAAAGTCCAATTTCATCTGCTTCTTTACACAAGTTCAATGCAGTTTGTCCTCCCATAGTTGGTAAAACAGCATCGATATTTTGCTCTTCCAAAATTTGAACTAANGAATCTGTATTTAANGGTAAAAGATAAATATGATCAGCNATCACTTTATCAGTCATNATNGTAGCNGGATTGGAATTAATTAGNGANACTTCTATNCCCTCTTCCTGTAATGACCTACACGCNTGNGATCCNGAATAATCNAACTCGCAAGCCTGACCAATAATGATTGGNCCGCTTCCTATTAGTAATACTGATTTTATTGAATTGTCTTTGGGCATTTGTGAAGCAATAAACTGTTAAAAACTGCTATTCTAAATTGCTTGCAAAGTTAAGAAAGTTATCGGGATAAAGGAGTGGAAATTATTCAATAGTCTCTATTTCTCAACTATCTTAAATTCGGTTCTTCGGTTCTTGGCTCTACCTTTTGAGGTATCGTTTGTAGCAATGGGCTGAGTTTCTCCATAACCTTTAGCAAGAAGCCTTGCGGGATTGATCTTTTTCTCGAAAAGGTATTCCAAAACAGCATACGCCCGATACTCTGATAAAAGTTCATTGTCTTCCACATTTCCTACATTATCCGTATGCCCACCAATCTCAACTTTAAGTTTTTGATTTTTCTTTAAAAATGATACCAGCTTATTTAATTCTCCTTTAGATTCTGGTTTTAAATCAGCTGAGCCAGTTTCAAAGAAGATATTTTTCAATACTACCTTTCCTCCAACTTCAATTGGATTTAAGGGTACATTCATTAAAATGGGATCATGTTGAGCTTCTTCTTTGAGAAAATAACTTTCAGAGAAGAACAAGTAACCATTCTTAGACACATTCAAAGCATAATTTTTATTTGCAGGTAAGCAAACCAAAAAATCACCTGTAAATTGACTGGAAGTTGACTCTATCACTTTTTCACCTGTACTTAAGTCAATAAACTCAAACGTGGCAAATAATTTCTTATGTGATTTACTATCAAATACATTTCCTTTTACATAAGTGACAGTTTGGGGCCTGGCTTTTTCATGCAGCTCGAAGGAAAAGATGTCCATACTTCCAAATCCTTCAAGGCCATTAGAAGCAAAGTAGGCATAAGTTCCATCCAGGTTTACAATCAAGCTGTTTTCTTTTCCATGAGTATTTATTGGATACCCTAAATTTTCAGGATCACCCCATTCTCCATCAGATTGGCGCCTACTTACATAAAGGTCAAATCCGCCCATTCCAACGTGCCCATTAGATGAAAAGTACAAAGTTTGATTATCAGGATGAATAAATGGTGATTGCTCACTTTTCTTTGAGTTAATTTTTGAACCAAGATTTACAGGTATATTCCATTCACCTGTTTCATTAAGTTGACACATCCAGATATCTTCAGTATTGTTGCCAAAGCTTCCTCTACGATTACTTGAATAATAAATTGTTCCACCATCAGAGGAAATACACGGTTGTGACTCCCATTTCCCAGTATTTATTGGTCTTTCAAGATTGGCTGGTTTGCTCCAATTGGTTCCTTCTAGTCTGGAAACATATAAATCGCATTTGCCCATTCCATCATTTCTGTTACACGCAGTAAAAAAAATATACTGCCCATCAGGGGAAATGCACTGTGCTCCTTCATTTCTTTTTGTATTGATTGGAGGTCCTAGACTCCGAGCTGAACTCCACTCACCATCTCGTTTGAAACTAACATAAAAGTCTTCCTGAAAATTATACATACTATTATCAATAGGAAGTCTTTTGGTAAAAATAAATATTTGTTCATCTGCTGTAATTGCTGGCAAGTATTCAGCATGCTCAGTATTTATATTCTCACCCATATTCAATGGATCAAAGGGTACAGGACTTTTTATTGCTTCAATGGCAAAATCACAAATCTCAATATTGAAATGGCTGTCTTCATCCATAGTTACTGATTTACCAGAAGATTTAGTATATCCAATAAAATTGTCTTTGGCTTTTTTGTAATTACCTATATCCAACTCAAGTTTTCCAAGTGCAAAAAATGTATTGGGAAAAAACTTGGGATCAAGCTTTATTACCTTATAATATTGAGCTTTCGCACTTTCTTTATCACGCAAGTATTCATAAGTTTCCCCTAATACTTGATATGCCTCTATAAAATTGCCATCGACTTTAATTGCAGCCAACAAGTCTTCTTTAGCTTCTTCTAATTTTCCCTTTTGAAGATTAGCTGTTCCTTTTTTGAAAGACTTCTTCGCTTTGTTGGAAGTAGTATGAAGATCATCAAAAGACTGACCCCTTAGAAACGAAATATTCAGTAAGAAAATAGCTACAAGAAATAAATACTTACTTGAATGAAATTTTTGATTCATCTTAAGGAATATTCATGTATTTATGAATTTGCAATGAGATCTGCCATTGGGGGTGTTGTTTAACATATTCCGCTATTAGCGGCATTACTTTTTCAGAAGAATCCCATTCCGGCTGCAAATATAATTTACATTTTGAATTTACCTGAGCTGCATGCTTTTCAGCCCAACCGAAATCGCTGTTGTTATAAACAATAACCTTCAATTCATGTGCCAAAGGTAAAATTGCAGGTAAAGGAGCTTTGAATTTCTTAGGAGATAAACATACCCAATCCCATTTACCTGTCAGTTGATACGCTCCGGAAGTTTCGATGTGTGTTTTGATACCTTTTTGATGGAGTTCATCACATAACCCATCCAAATCGTACATTAAGGGTTCCCCTCCTGTTATAACAGCTATTAGTGAGGATTGTTGTTCAGCTTTTGCTGCAATTTCTTCGATACTTACCTTTGGATGATCATCAGCATTCCATGAGTCTTTAACATCGCACCAAACACAACCTACATCACACCCACCTAAACGAATAAAATAGGCTGCCTTTCCCTGATGGTATCCTTCTCCCTGGATGGTGTAGAAAGATTCCATAAGGGGTAACTCTCTACCCATAAACTTCTCCCCTTGCTGACATCAAGGTATTTTGCAATAAACCTGCAATGGTCATAGGTCCAACTCCACCTGGAACCGGAGTTATGTAACTGCACTTGGGTGCAACTTCATCAAATTTAACATCACCTTTAAGTCGATAACCTCTTTTAGCAGTTGGGTCATCTACTCTCGTAATTCCAACATCAATTACAACTGCACCTTCTTTTACCATATTTGCGGTGACATATTCGGCTCTACCAAGAGCAACGATTAGTATATCGGCTTTGCTGGTATGCTCCGCTATATCAGGTGTTCGGCTGTGACACAGCGTAACTGTACAATTACCGGGATAAGCTTTTC
>JAESSM010000008.1 GCA_016764115.1 Bacteroidia bacterium
TAATAAAATTTATCTATTCCATACAGGAGATCAGGATACCGATATTATTACAACCGATGATTCAACATTCTCCTATGAAATAAGCTATCACAATACTTCAGGAGATACTGTGTTCTCGATGGTTATTTTGGATACTTTGCCGGATTACTTAGACCCTGCTTCTGTATCTAAACCATTTTCGCCACATCACCCTGAATTTACTATCATAGAGCCTAACATACTATATTTTTCCTTTGAGGATATCGTATTACCTGATAGCTCAATGGATAAATTAGGCAGTTATGGTTTTATTCAATTCAATGTGAATATGAAACCGAACCTTGCACCAGGTACTCAAATAGATAACCATGCCACCATTATTTTTAATAACAAAGATCAATTAACAACCAATACGGTCAGTGTAACCATTGAAGACACTGCTTCAACAACTGTTAATGAATTTGGTATGAAGAGTTTTAGCATTAGTATTTATCCAAATCCTGCCAAAGACCGGTTGAATATCAATATGAGTGAGTTGTCGCTTAACTCTAAATTTGTATTGTATAATGTAGCAGGAGAAGTGGTAGACTATCAAACAATAACTAACCGGGAATCCAGTATTGATGTTTCTAAATATCCACAAGGAATTTACTTTATTAATGTAAGTTCTAATGGGGAAAATTTAAGGAAGAAATTGGTCATTATAAGATAAGCATTTCTTCAGAAGAGTTAGAAATAGAAAAAGGGTTTAGTTATTGTTGCCTGAATTCTTTTTCATTTTTTGAAGATTAAAACGGGAAAAGGAAATACAACAAGGAAAATTGTTTTTATAGAATAGTTGGTTATCTAAAAGCCTTTAGTTTGTCAGCTAGCTTAGAGGTTATCCACTTTTGAGCTTCGGTTTCGGATTTAAATATCTCTGCCACTACTTTCGATTCTCCTGCATATTTATTGGCAATAGCAATACAAATACTATTATCTGAATCGACCCAAAGTGCAAGAGCAATACAATTTACACTATCAGCATTTCTTGCATAGTGTAAAATCGCTTCATCATCTTGCTTGGTAATTTTTCTTAGATCAATAATAGCACCATGTTTTTCACCCTTAACAATGTTTTCAATTACTTTGATATTCTCCTTTGCATCCTCCAGAGTTTCGTGCATACCAGCCTTCTTTTCAATTTTGATGATACCGGAATCTTCAAACCAAATTTTAGATGAATTCGTTTCTATGAAATTATTATCTCCCTTGAATATCGACATTACTTGCAAATTAATGTATTGTGGTAGTAATTTGATAAATATTCCTACATTCCCTAAGCAATTATTGTACAAAATATGAAAATCTTTCAAAAAATATTCCCGTTAGCCTTAATTTGTTTAGCATTCACTTTAGTTGGACAAGAAGTTAAACCGTTAATAAATTCAGGAAAGTTGATATCAGAAGGGGTTGCACTACATGATGAAGGTAAATATGATGAGGCAATTGCATTGTATAACAAGATTTCCAGAAATGACACGAATTATGCTTTGATGCTAACAGAATTGGCTATAACCCAATTAAAAAAAGAAGAGTATAATGCGGCAATTGAATTGTGTAAAAGGGGTATTGCATTAAAGTCAGGATTAGATAGGCAGTTCTACAATTCTCTTGGAACCGCTTATGACGATATGGACAGTGTTGATCAATCTATTGAAATCTATAAAAAAGGAATTGAGTTGTTTCCAAATCATTATTTATTGGAGTATAATATTGCATTGACATATGAGAAAAAAGGTGATATGGAAGAGTCTATAGAGCATTTAAAGAAAGCTTTGAAATTGAATTTCTTTCATGCATCCAGTCATTATTTATTGGGTTTACAATATGCCAGACAGGGACTCATAATTCCTTCTATGTTGACACTGGAAATGTTTTTAGTGTTAGAACCTGCTACTATGCGTTCTCAAAGTGCAATCGGAATTCTTGAATCTATTGCTAAGGGTAGCTTGGAGTCAGATTCTCCTATTGATAAAAGCAAAATAAAATACGACAAGTTCACTGAGCTGGAAATGATAATTAACTCGAAAATAGCGTTGGATAAAAATTACAAAACCAAAGTAAAACTTTATGATCCTTTAATAAAACAAGTCCAGGTACAATTTGAGAAATTAAAATTTGATGAAAAGGATAAGGGTTTTTGCATGCAATACTATGTGCCATTTTTTGTGAAGTTATACAATGAAGGATATCTGGTGCCTTTTACCTATTACATGTTTGCATCAATTGGCCATGAAAAAGTTGATAAATGGATAAAAAAGAATTTATCAAAACTAAAAGAATTTGGAAGATGGGCCAATGGTGAATTGGATATGGCAGGGAAATCCAAATTGGTGGAAATTGATGGCAAGATGTTGGAATTACCTCACTGGCATTACAATAGTAGGAATGTAAAGAAAATGGGTAACTACAAAGAGATCAATCCTGATAGTGTCATTTTAACAGGACCCTGGAGATATTACTTTTCTAATGGGATGATTAACCTCAAATGTGAATTTAACGAGAATGGTAAACGCATTGGAGATTGGGCCTGGTATTATGAAGACGGTACCTTAAAAGAAATCATGAAATATGTTGATGATAAAAGGGAAGGGTATAATAATTATTATTCTGCAAATGGGGTTTTAAATCAACGGACTAATTATGTAAATGATACCGTTCAGGGAAATATGGAAATATATTATATCACCGGACAGTTAAATAGTGTAGAGCCTTATATTGACGGAAAACTTCAAGGAGATGCTGTTTATAATTATTCAAATGGGTCTAAACAGTACGATGTTACCTATACTGATGATACTTATAATGGTGAGATGATCGAATACTATCCAAAAGGAGCAAAAAGTGCTGTTATGGCTGTGAAAGAAAGTAAAAAAGATGGGCCTAATGTTTCATTTTATGAAGATGGCACTAAAGAAGCAGAAGGTAATTATAAAGATGGGCAAAGAGTAGGTGAATGGAAATGGTATGGAAAAACAGGTAAACTGCAAAATATTGGAAATTTTGATGAAGATGGTATTAGAAATGGGGAGGCTAGAGAATATTATGACAATGAAAACCTGTCTTTCGAATGCAATTATGTAAATGGGGAGGTTGAAGGAATTTATAAATCCTATGATGAGGATGGGAAGCTACATTTTAGCTATGAATACGCTGATGGAAATATAGTTAAATATGAGTTTTTTGATAAGGATGGAAATGTTACTTCATCAGGAGTTGAAAAGAAGAATAAATTGGTTTTGCAATTTAAAGATCCATACGGAGTTCCTAAAAGTGAAGGAAAATATATTGACGGACAAAGAGACGGTTTTTGGAGTTTCTATCATCCTAATGGACAATTGTCTTCATATGAAGGATATAAAAATGGCCAAAATGAGGGCCCCGTTATTTGGTATAAAAAGAATGGAAAACAATTCTCTGAACTAAATTACAAAAATGATCAACAGGATGGATACTATAGATCTTATTACAAAAACGGAATACTTTACCAGGAAGGATGGTATAAGAATGGTGAATATGAGGGAGATTGGTATGTATATCAGCCAAACGGAAAATTGAAACGACATGTGTATTATTTAAATGGAGTCCTTGATGGTTACCAAGAGTATTGCAGAATTGACGGCAGTAAACAATATGAAGCCTTGATGAAGTATGGGCTCAATTATGAATTTATTTATTTTGATACTACAGGTAATGAGATAGGCAGAGAAAAATTGAATCACGGTACCGGTAAAAGCGTGACACTTTACTTTAATAAAAAGACGTATCATAGGGGGGATTATAAGAATGGACTTTCTGAAGGTAAATATTCTTGGTATTTCCCTAATGGTAAGGTTAGCTCTGAAGTAAATTATTACAATGATGAACGGGATGGCAAATATGTATCGTATCATGAAAATGGAAAGATTCGGTCGGAAGGCCAATACATAGATGGAGATAAAACTAGCATGTGGAAGTGGTATGATGATAAGGGCAAAGTTGAAACCGAAGGTAAATATGAGGATGGAGAACGGGCAGGTAAATGGATTTGGTACTATGATAATGGCAAACCATCATATATTGGACATTACAAAGAAGGCCTAAAACACGGTGAAATATTCCAATATCATGAAAGTGGAGCTCTCAGGATCAAGAGAAATTATCGAAACGGAGTTATGTTATCATATAGCTATAAGGATAAAGATCAAAACTTTGTAGCGACTATATACGTAAACAATGAAAGCGGTAAAATAACAGGATTTTATAGCAATGGCCATAAATCACTTGAGTATGAGTTAGTTAACGGGTTTTTAGAAGGTGCTTATTTAAAATATCATCCTAATGGGAAACTGTATAGTGAAAGAAAATTTGTAGCCGATGAACAAGAAGGAATCAGTAAGGAATATTATGAAAGTGGGGTTCTAAAAAGTGAGAAGAACTATTTTTATGATGATGAACATGGAATTTGTAAGTTTTACTCAAAAAGCGGCAAAATAAAACGCGAAGAGGCGTATTACTTGGGGGAAAAGCATGGTGAATGGAAATATTATGATGATCAAGGAAATCAAATCAAAACAAAAACGTATCTATACGACAATCCTTTCTAGTTATCTATACCTTAAATGTAACAAAGTACTTTTTGGTATTTTCATTGGGATATTTACAATTTTTTGTACTTCAGGTTTTGCCCAATCTCCGGAGATCTTTAAACAGGTAAAATTACTTTATCCTGATGCCAATGCTGTTGTTTTGGAGGAAAAGGAAAACGTTAATATTGAAATTGAAAATGGTGAGCTGAAGATCAACAGCCGCCATCATATTGACAAGATAATACTGAATGAGAAAGCCCAGGGTTATGCCAATGAGTACATTTATTATGATGATACTTTCAATGAAATTTCTGATATCCATGCAGTTCTCTTAACACCTAATGGAAAGAAGTATAAGAAACAGAAGGTTGATAATATTAAGACTACGGGTAAGGTAAGCAGCAGTATCTTTTTTCATGATAATAAAGTAAAACAGATCATATTTCCTAAGATCAATGAAGGTAGCCGGGCGATTGTTTCCTATAATGAAGAAACTAAAGATCCTCACTTTTTAGGTGCTTTTTATTTCAGCTCATACATGCCGTCTGTGAAGTCAGAATTTTCTATTAGTTTTCCCAAAAGTGTGAAGATAAAGTACAAGTTGTTGAATGACGATGATGGTAAAATTGAGTTTAAAGAAGTCGAAGAAAAAAATATTAAAACCTACACCTGGAGGTCAAAAAATGTAGACAAGTATAACTGGGATTCCGATGCAGTACCTATTAGTTATGTTGAGCCCCATGTAATCGTTTATATTGATGAATTTGAAACCGAAGGAGAAACTAAGAAAGTATTAAGCGATGCTAACCAGCTTTATAGTTGGTACCGGTCGTTGATAAGTAAAGTTAACTCGGAAGAAAATGAAGAGCTGAAAGCTATAGTTGATACACTTATAAATGAAGAAGATTCTCGGTATGATAAAATTAAGAAAGTATTTTATTGGGTTCAGACCAATATCAAGTATGTAGCTTTTGAAGATGGACTCTCAGGATTTATTCCACGTGATGCGTCAACGGTTTGTGCAAAACGATATGGTGACTGTAAGGATATGGCCAGCATAATCACGGAAATGTTAAAATATTGTGACATCAAGGCCAATTTTACATGGATAGGTACTAGAAAAATTCCATACACTTATACCGATATTCCAACTCCTATGGTAGACAACCATATGATCGCTTCGGTTAAAGTAGATGACAAATATTTATTCCTTGATGCAACCGGACAATATACTCCTCTTGGTTTTCCAACATCTTTCATTCAAGGAAAAGAGGCAATGATCGGACTCGATCCCGAGAATATGATTCTAGAAGCTGTTCCTGTTATAGAAAAGGAGAAAAATGCGTACACAGATTCTACCATTGTTGAAATTCAAAATGAAGCGTTGGTAGGTCGATCGTTTAGTAATTTTACGGGATATAGTAAATTGGCCATGGTCCCTAATCTTTCAGATCAAACGTATGATAAGAACAAAGATTTTTTGAGTGAGATACTTGAAAAGGGTCACAACAAGTTTTCAATTGATACTGTGAGTATATCAGGAGTCAATGACAGGGATAAGAAATTGGGATTGAACTATGATTTTACAATTCCTGATTATGTAAAAAACTTAAATAATAATATTTACGTGAACCTGAATTTAGATCGGGTTTATTATAATGATTACATTCAAAAGGAACGTTTAGATCAAGACCTCATCATTAAATATAAATTTATTGAAAAGCATAAGACCTGTTTAAAGATCCCAATTGGGTATCATTTAACAACTATACCTGAAAATGAAAATTTTTATCACAATGATTTTGGATTCTCCATTAAATATACCCATAATGATGACCAGATCATCTTAGACAAAACAATTTATATTGATGCCTTATTACTTGATAAGAAAGATTTTACAGAGTGGAATAAGATGATAGACCTCTTGAATAAATCTTATAATGAGGTTATAGTTCTAAAAAAGTAATTACATCCCTTATTTACGTCATTACGAGGTACGAAGTAATCCTTTACATTGATTAACTGGAGGAGATTACTTCACTACGTTCGCAATGACATGATTTTTTGCCATTGGTAGTTATAAAAATCTTGCCGGTCAATTTTTTGACAGGCTCAATATGATCACCCCTTTTGTAAATTCTCCCAAGCCGATAATTTTTACTAATTTGTGTTAAATTGATTTTTATGAAGTGGTTTTTTCTCTGCATAATGCTAATAACTAATTGTTCATTGATAATTGGACAAGAGTATGATTATAAGAATTATAAATGGGAAGAAAAACCCTCCATTCATGATTTAACGGAAAATGAAGCCAAGGAATCATACATTGTTATGAAAGACAAAAGGGTGATGGAGTATATATATGATGAACAACAGAATTTGGTAATTTTTGAAACACATCATCAAATAATACGATTGAATGATGATAGGGCCATCGAAAGTTATAATAAAGTCTATGTTTCTCTAAAGGATGTTATGGAAACAATCGCTATTAAAGCCAGGGCAATTTCTAGTGACAATAAAGTGGTCGATGTACCTCAAGATAACATCCTGGAAATGGAAGTAGGGGATTACGGTACTTATAAGATATTTGCTTTTGAAGGATTAGAAAAAGGAATGGAGGTAGAATACTTTTACACTTTAAAAAAATATGTTTCCTATTATGATCGCGAATTTTTTCAAAAAGATGCGATTGTAAAAAACGCCTCTTTTCATTTGATTTCTCCTGAGAACCTGATATTTATTTCGAAGAGTTACAATTCTTTTCCTGAATTAATAGATACAACCATCAATGAAAAAAACTACCTAAGTGTTGAAGTAGAAAAAATACTTGCTCGTGACAAGGAACAATATGCTGTATATATACCCAATTTAATGCGGGTGGAATATAAATTTAGTCACAATAATCTTGTTAGAGATACCGAAGTACTTACATGGGCTGACGGTGCTAAAAAGTTCTTTGAATCAATCAATAACGTAGATCCTAAAGCATTGAAGAAGGTGGCTAAACTGGTGGCTACTTTGAAATTAAAGGATTTGGAAGAAGACAAAAAAATAAGGGNAATAGATAATTANGTTAAGAACAACATCTTGGTGAGGGAGGATGTACCCTCATCNATGGAAACATTGTTGAACATTCTGAAAAATAAATATACCAGCCCAAAAGGTATTGTTAGACTTTACGTAGCGATGTTGGACGAATCTGGAATTGAACATCAGTTAGTATTAACTACTGATAGATTTAATAATGTAAAGTTTGATGGAGATTTCATGAGCTGGAATTACCTTAAGTACTACCTGCTTTATTTTCCGGGTACTGATAAGTTTTTAGCACCTACAAAAACTGAATATCGTTACCCCTTAATACCACATGAATGGGCGCACAATGATGGACTGTTTATTAAAGCTGTGACCATAGGTGATTTTAAAACAGGAATAGCAGAAGTGAATTTTATTCCTATCGCAGAGTATGATAAGAGCTATAACAACATGGACATTACTATAGATTTCTCAAAAGGCTTTGATGATTTGAATGTGAATCTCAAATATTCTTTTGGCGGACATCTGGCAATGTTTCTTCAACCTGTGTACACCTATCTTTCTGATGAAGACAAAGAAACTGCTGTCAAAGCTATCATGCAGTCAATCAGTGATGATATTAAAATTGTAGAAAAGAGCGTATCTAATTATAATATAGACCAGTCACCATATATTGAACCATTTATTATAGAAGGCAGTATTACTACCAATACACTATTGGAAAAAGCAGGTAGTGATTATTTGTTCAAGATCGGAAATGTAATTGGCAGGCAGGTGGAGATGTATCAGGAAAAAAAAAGGCAAAATTCCGTGGAACTAGAACATCCGCATAGTTATATTCGTAACATTACATTTGATATACCTGAAGGTTATGAAGTAAAGGACTTGGACAAGTTGAAAATGGATATATCTTATGGTGAGGGAGATGAAAAAGAAATGCTTTTTATTTCTGATTATGTTATCGAGGATAATCTGGTAAAAGTAAAACTTGATGAGTACTACAAAACTCCTACTTATCCAATAGAGCTATACGAAAATTTCAGAAAAGTGATCAATGCTGCTGCAGATTTTAATAAGATCGTTTTAGTATTGGAGAAGCAGTAAGAACATAGTAGGAATAAACCACATTATGTGGGTTATCCCTATGTTGTACACTATATATTATAAGATGAAATTAGTTATACCTTTTATACTGATTTGGTTGCATTTAAATGCTCAGGAATCAGCTAATCAGATATTTCCAGTGAAATTCAAGGAAAACATCCAATTAGCTGAACACAAGGTAAATCAAACGTATAAATTTTCGGATACCGAGTTTTTCGTTGTTGCAACAAGGACATTTGAAGAAGGTTTTCAATTAATCTATCTTCAAAAACAACCAAATTCCAATCGCTACACTAAAGAATATATATCAAAGGGTAAAGGAGAGGCATATCATTACAATCCTTATTTCTATAAGGCTGATAATGGCTATTTCATTATCCTGGCTGAAGAGGGCTATGAATATATGTCAGGAGTAGATATTTACATCTTGAAAAAAGGCGACATTAAATTCATTGGATATGTTCCTGTCTCTGGCGATCAAAGAGATTCTGCGATTCCTAAAATAAAAATCAAAAAAATACAGGATCATTTCGAGATTCTATTTAGTGGTACTATTGAATATAAAATTGCAACAGATAGACTAATCGATGGCTCAAATCTGAGGGTGGAATTTAATTTGGATAGATTTAATATAATTGAAAAATGAACGGTGTACAACAAAAGCTAAAGAACCATTGAAACGGTCTTTAGCAAGACCGTTAATGGTAATTAAGAAATGAAGGTTAAAGTAGTAATACTTATAAGCGTAATTTTGACTGCGATTGGGTTTGATGTGATTTCTCAAACCCAAAGAATTAATTCCGATTATGGAGATATATTTATAGGGAAACAGAACCGGTTGATTATCGGAGGTTTAAATTCTTCTGACAGCATACCACTTCCTATAGGTAAACGAATATATGCACATTTTTCACTTGATTATGTAGTTGAAGGGAAAGTAATATCCCATGATACTATAGGTCACCCTTCAAATTATGAAGACAAATTTCTATGTGCAATAATCGAATTTGACCAAACTTCAATAAAACCTCCTCAATATTATATTGCTACTACTTTTTCGTTCTCAAAAAAAGAAGGAATAAAGGAAGAAAAGCTTGACTTAAAATTAGACGTTGTTCTCATTAATAACATTAGAGAAATAATGGAAACTAAAATGCCTTATTTTTTAAAGCAAAATGCATGGTATTGTGACCAAGAAAAAATTGGAGAAGAATTTTCTCAAGCAATTAAAAGTGAAAAATTAAATAAACAATTTGATTATTTAAACTACTTAATTAATGACACTACAGCATTATTTTTTGGAGCGTTAAAAGTTAGTGACACTTTAAACTTCATTTCTAACTGTCATTCTCCATTGGTTGGACATGAAATTATGGGGTGGGTTGTCAATATTAATACAAAAGAGATTAATAATTCTTTTCACGTCGGTTCATTAACTTGGGCTTTAGGCGATGGCAATAGCTACTTACGGGAATACTTACCTAAAGAGTTTTTATCAAGTAAAATAATTGGAGTTTATGATGTTAATAATGATGATACGCTTGAGTTACTTCTTCTTGGGGTAGGTGCGGAATCAAGCTCAATAGAAATAATGGGGATAGGGAAAGAGAAATTAACAGATCTTAATATCAAATTTTCTGGAGGATTATAAAAAGATGAATGAAACATACCACTAACAAAAAATAAAGCAAGTTAAAAACGTCCTTTATTCAAAACGTTAGCACTAATATTATAATGGACGAAATTACCTCAACTAGGTGTAGTTTAAACTACACCTAGTGTTTTTTCTTCTTTAATGTAAAGACGATAACTAATTATAGAAAGTTATTTGTTACTTAAAGGGCAATGCTTTTTGAATAACTCTTGAACCTCATCACCATACATTTGTGTAAAACCGAGTTCCATTGCTCTTTGCAAGTCTGCACAAGCTTTATCCATTTTGTCTTGATCTAAATAAACCAGAGCACGGTTGCGAAAGGCATAAGAATTTCCGGGATATGACTTGATGGACTGGTTGATATCTTTCAATGCACCCGTATGGTCATTCAATTTGAGTTTGGCATACCCTCTATTGTTTAATGTAACAGCCTCATCCGGATCTAATTTTATTGCATGATTATAATATTCAAGCGCCTCTTCATATTTTTCTGCTTGGGCCATTCTAAAGCCAAGATTAATATAACCACCTACAAAAGTGGAATCAACTTTAATAATTTTGAGTAAGTGCTTTATGGATTCCTCACTTCTGCCTAATTCATCTAATATCATTGCTAAATTATTCAATACAAAAATGCTTGTTGAATCCATTTCAAGTGCGTTGGTGTAATCTCTGTAAGCCCCGTCAAAATCTCTCTTCATGGATCTGGCATTTCCTCTGTTCATAAGGTACATCAGCTTAATTGAATCCGCAGGTGCATATTCCATTGCTTTTGTGTAATCTTCAATTGCCGATTCAGGCTTTTGCAAAGAGTATAGTAATAGTGCTCTTTCCCCGTATCCTCTACAATATGTGGGGTCAATTTGTATTGATTTTGAATAATCATCATAAGCTTCCTGGTAATGATCTAATTTTCTATTTATTATTCCTCGGTACATTAAATACTCTTTACTGGTTGGGTCGAGTTCAATTGCTTTCGTATATAGCTTTAGTGCTGCAGAATATTTTTCTTCATCACGTTTTTCCTCAGCTTTTTGTGCGTATTCCTCAGCGGTTTGTGTAAAGGNNNTTTGTGTNGTTAANAAAATGAATGCGAAAATAATTCTGTGATTTTTCATAATTCATTTACTTTGAANAGTAGAACAGTAAATTACTTTAGTAATAGCATGCGTATGACANTGATATAACGAATNTACANTGATTTTTGTTTACAATCAATCTNTGATTATCAGTTTCATCTGCGTAATCAGTGTTCTATTAATTGATCATTCAATAGCAATATAAATNTCAACTTCAGCGCTTTNAGGATNCCGTGACTTTTCACCGTAGACNTCAAAATCTGCAGTGTATTTTCTAATAANNTNTTTATTCCATACCTCTTTCCAAATGTTGATCACGGCATCAGGCATTTTACCTTTAGCAATGAGCTTTATATACTTACCACCGTTGAAAGCTTTACCAATTAATCCTTCAGGAATAGTATCAAGTGAATTTACTTTACATCCGATAATTGCTGTGTACGCACCGGTATGATCTGATTCATAATCCGTGTAAATAGAATAAACATCATTGCTTATTTTATCTGGAATTTTTGAAATGATATTTTGAGAATAGAAATTATTCCACAACCGCCCCATATCAGTCATGGCCTGGTTATTTTCATTTGTTGTAATCACAGAAATTCCAATTACTTTGAAGGAGTTTAATTGCATTTCACTGTCCATCTTTTTTGAATTATTGTTGCAAGAAAGAATACTGGGGGTTAGCAGAATTAAAAGTATCGCGTTTCTCAATTTTTAGACAGTTAGTTACTTTGTAATATTACAAAAAAAAGGCCCAACAAATGTCAGGCCCTTTTAAAAAAAGTAGTTCACCGTAAATTTTAAGGGGTATTTAATGTGCCCTTCGTAGAGTTGTCTTTTGTAGCGATTTGGCTGTTGGTATAGAAACTGATCATACCTTTGTCATCCATGTGATAGATTCCTGTTTCGGTTGTATAATTAATTGCGTCATCCTTGTAAACTAAAGTTCCGGCAACTGTTTTGAATTCCTCACCCTCCATTATAATTAATTTTCCATCAGGAGAAAAGAATGGGCTATTATCGAAATTCACTTCATGTCTATTGTCCATCGGCCTGTTATCTTTTTCAAATTCAATTGCCAATAATTTTTCATCCGGAAATGCTTGTTTAAAAAATACTACATGATCTCCTTCTACTATATTTTTCAACTTCAAACTTGGTTCTATAAATTGGATAAGCTCACCGGTTTTAGTATCCTCAATAACTCCGGATACTCCGTTTTCATAAACCGTAAGCACTTTTCCTCCAGATCCATATATTAGATTGGATACCAGCAATACGGTTGATAAAATGAATAGTCTTATATAGATGAAAAATTTCATTAATAGATGGGGGTTGAAACCAGTTGCAAAAATATAGAATAATATTCAATAAAACAAAATGAATTTAAAATTATATTTCAATGGATAATTTAAATACAGAATGTTTATTGATTATTAACTCCCAATACGGAATAAAAAACCTTTAGTTTCAAAAAGCGATATAGAATTTGATACTTAATTTTAAGTGTCTGAAAAAGAGGTAGTTATGGATTAATAATGAATTCGATGACCAAATGAAATTACTAGTTGGTTAAATGTCAGACTGAGCGGAGTCGAAGTCATCAAGGTCTATATTTCGACTCCGCTCAATATGACCTGGTTTTTCAATGCGGTGTAATTAGGACAACGGGTTAATAATAGGCCATTTTCATGCAATACACACTACCTCCTGACTTCATGAACTCTGTGGTTTGTAATTCAATAACTTCAAACCCGTGATCAATAAGAACCTCTTTTGTTGTGGTAGTTCCTTTTTGAATAATAGCAACTTTAGCACTTGAAGTGATACAATGGGTGTTAAGACTAAAAAAGTTAATTGCCTCTTTCTCCGGAATATCTATCACTTCATTGAATAGTGAATGGATTAGATCAATTGCCTTATTCGAAAAAGCTGAACTGCACAGAAGAACTGTGTTTTCAGAAACAGGCAAAAAACAAGTATCTAAATGGTAGAAATACTCATTTATTAGTCGCAATGAAATAATAGGAACTTCTAATAATGATGAGATTTCCTTAACTGCATTTTCGGAAGTTCTTTGTCCATTTCCAAGGTATATTAATTTTTTACTGGGATGAGGGATAGCATCACCCATGCCTTCAAAACAATCGGTATTATTTAGTAGCAAAATTTGGTATCCAATGGATTCAAAAAATGAACTGAAATGTATTATTTCATTTTGTCTGGACATATGTCTCATTTTAGAAAGAACCACCACGTTTGATCCATCATTCAATATCCATGGAAATGTTTGATTGGCACAAAATACCATATCCTCACATTTGGGATCACTATCCAGAACAGTTATATCTTCAAGAATGTTCTTATCGGCAAGTTCTTCATAGGTGCTTCTTAAATTGTTCCACTGATCAATTGCAACTTCTTTGTCGAGATCAACGGAAAGGTTCGTAAAAGGGTTTTTGGAATCCTTGATCTGAAAATGGTCAGGAGTACTTAATAAAATATTTAATGGCTCTGGGCGGGTCGGAAGATCTTGGAGGTTAAAATCTATTTCATCTTTACTGAAGTAAGTCAGTTTCATCTGTTTATTTCTTGATTTTTAGTGGTCAGATGGAACTCTTATGTTTTACCTTTTCCCCAGCAATCACATTTATAATTCTTATTAAGATCAATTGCACTTGAAACCCTTGTTTCATTATCACAACTGAGATATGTTACTCGAATTAGTTTTCCATCAGCAGTTTTCCCTTCCAAAATATACGAAGGGCATGGTTCAGCTACCGGGCTTTTTTCGTTGAAATTAAAATTACCATTCTGCAGTAGTTGCTTCACATCTTTTTCAGATATATTTCTGCAATCCACTCGACATTCAGCATTTTTGGAATATGTTAGGGGGTTGGCCTGCAAAACTTTAAGAACTTCTTTTTGTTCTTCGGTTGTTAGTTTAATATCATCATTTCTTAAGGTTTTAATGGTAAATACTATAATCAAGCCCATAAATACACCGGATAGGTATATCATTAATCTATGTAAAAACTTCTTTGAAATATTCATAATGAATGATGCTAATATACGAATAGCTTATAGCAAATAGACAATAGTAATGAATTAACGATTTTACGAATCATCGAATACACGATGCTAGTTTAGAGAAGGATCTTCTGGAAAATTGGCAATAATGGCATATTCATTACCCATAGTTTTTAATACATTGGTCCAAAGGCCTTCAGGATTTTCTAGAAAGCAGTGTTCCTCTCTTGCAGAAGTTAACATCCAGGATTTTTCTTTCAGTTCATGTTTCAACTGATCAGGTCCCCATCCTGAATAACCAATAAAGAATTGAAAATCTGAGGGGTCAACCTGTTTGTTTTTCATTAAAATTTTAAGAGCTTCAAAATTTCCACCCCAATAAATACCTTTGGTTATCTCTATGCTTCCCTCAAGTGCATCGCCTGTTCTATGTAAGTAGTGTAATGTGTCAGGCTCAACAGGACCTCCATAATGTAGCTTTGAATCAAAATGGGGAAGATCATCCATAACATCAGTAATTGTCATATCCAACTGGCGATTCAAAATGAATCCAACACTTCCTTTTTCATTATGTTCGGTGAGCATTATTACTGTTCTTTTAAAACTAGGATCCGGAAGAAATGGCTCTGATATCAATAATTTACCTGTACCCGGCTTAACTGGCTGTCCTTTCATGTGTTTATAATATGTTTTTAGCTGTCACATGGAACTTGTCATGCTGAAATAATAGTCCCCTGTGTGTGAAAGTGTTGGGCATGGACGTTTCGTCTAATTAGATATATTTGTAATTGCCCGAAGTAAAACTATTCTGAGTTAAAAAACAAGAACCTAAAGTACTTTTTGGAATTAAAGCTTACATATAAACAAATTTGGCAGATTGCTTACCCAATGATATTGGGTAGTGTGGCACAGAACATAATCAATGTTACTGACACCGCATTTCTAGGAAGAGTAGGAGAAATAGAACTTGGAGCTGCTGCCATTGCCGGGCTATTTTATTTTGCCATTATAATGATTGGCTGGGGTATGGGGAGTGGAGCACAAATTATTATTGCCCGGAGATATGGTGAAAAAAAATACCTTGATATCGGTAAAGTATTCGATAACAGTTTGTTTTTGATGATAGGACTGGCGGTGATCACATTTTTTGTAATGTACTTTTTATCACCTATTCTACTTGGCTATGTATTAAAATCAAATGATATTCATATCGCCAGTTCAGCATATTTAAATGTAAGATCGTGGGGTGTATTGTTTGCGTTAACAAACGTTGTGTTCAGAGTCTTTTTTGTGGGTATTGCAAGTACTTCAGTCATCTCATGGACTACCGGAATAATGGCTCTTATCAATGTGGTGCTTGATTACATTTTCATATTCGGACATTTTGGAGCCCCTGAAATGGGGATTCAGGGTGCAGCTCTTGCTTCCGTAATTGCAGAAATCTCTGCAACACTCATTTTTATCATCTATATGTATAGCAAATCCAAGTTCAAAATATTTGGATTATTTCAATTTGATGAAATAAATAAAAAGTTAGTAAAATTGATCTTGCGTGTGTCTTATCCTATAATGATACAGCACATCATTTCTCTTGGAGGATGGTTCTTATTCTTTCTTATTATAGAAAGGATGGGTGAGCACGAATTGGCAATTTCAAATATAATTAGAAGTGTCTACATGGTTTTTATGATACCTACCTGGGGATTTAATGCTGCAGTGAATACTATGGTTAGTAATTTTCTTGGACAGAAGAAAAATGAGGCTGTTTTGAAAGTGGTGAAAATGAATGTATTTCTTAGTTTGGTATGTTCTTTGATAGTTGTTCAGGTAAGTATATTTTTTCCAAAAGAGATTATTTCGATTTTTACAACCAATGAAATGATCATCAATGACGGAGTTTATACCCTTTATGTTTTAAATTTAGCAATAGTTTCTTTATCAATTTGCTGGGTTATGTTCAATGCAGTTTTAGGAACAGGAGATACCAAAATAGCTTTAAAAATAGAAGTAATTTGCATTACAGCTTATTTACTTTACGCATATTATATTACACTAGTACTTGAATGTTCATTAGAAATTGCCTGGACATCTGAAATGGTTTACATTTGGTTGATGGGTATATTCGCATATATTTATTTAGTGAAAGGAAATTGGAAGAAAATTGAAGTGTAAAAAATATTTTAATTAAAATCAGGGAAGCATGGCGAAGTTATTGTTGATAGATGATGAAAAGAGTATTCTTAATACTTTAAGGGAAATACTTGAGTACGAAAAATATGAAGTTGATGAAGCATCTAATGGCAAGGATGGCTTAAAGAAGATAAAAGAGAACCAATATGATGTAGTGTTATGTGACATCAAGATGCCTCTGATGGATGGTATAGAAGTATTAGAAAACGCCAAAGAATTTAGCCATGATACTCCAATTATAATGATCTCAGGCCATGGAACAATTGAAACTGCGGTAGAAGCAGTTAAAAAAGGAGCTTTTGACTTTATCACAAAACCGCCGGATCTAAATAGACTTTTGATCACTATTAGAAATGCGCTGGACAAGTCTACCCTAATTACTGAAACGAAAGTATTGAAAGGAAAGGTTTCAGGAGTAAGAGAAATACTAGGTGAATCTAAGGCTATCAGTTTAATCAAAGAAACAATTGATCGGGTGGCTCCTACAGATGCGCGAGTTTTAATAACCGGTGAGAACGGTACAGGTAAAGAGTTGGTAGCTAGATGGCTGCATGGTAAAAGTAACAGGGCCGATAAACCACTAATTGAGGTTAACTGTGCGGCTATTCCTTCAGAATTGATAGAAAGTGAATTATTTGGTCATGAAAAAGGATCGTTTACTTCTGCAATAAAACAACGAATAGGAAAGTTTGAACAAGCAAACGGGGGCACTCTATTTCTAGATGAGATAGGAGATATGAGCTTATCTGCGCAAGCAAAAGTATTAAGAGCTTTACAGGAAGGTTTAATAACCAGAGTAGGGGGAGAGAAAGCAATAAAAGTTGATGTGCGAGTAATTGCAGCAACAAATAAAAATCTTAAAAAGGAAATTGACAGAGAAACATTTCGGTTAGATCTATATCATCGGTTAAGTGTAATTGAGATTGAAGTTCCATCTTTGAATAACCGTAAAGAAGATATAAAGATTCTTGCTGAAAGCTTTATGGAAGAAATTTGTACTGATCAGGGAATGCCCGTTAAGAAATTCTCTAAAGATGCTATCAAGCAATTTGAAAAGATCAATTGGACAGGAAATATAAGGGAGCTTCATAATATTGTTGAACGACTCATCATTCTTGGCTCCGATGTAATTACTGGTAAAGAAGTAGTTACTTACACGAACTCCAACATAGGGGCAGCAACAAATAATAAACAAAAATAGACTTTATGATCTTGTTGGAACAGATTCTTCAACGGGCTTACTAGGGAAGCTGATATTAAATTTTGCTCCTTTATCGGGTTTACTGTCAGCAGTTAAAACACCACCATGACGAACCACAATTTTTTGACATATAGCTAAACCAATTCCACTACCCTCATATTCACTTTGACTGTGCAGTCTTTGAAACGGCTTGAATATTTTATCCAGATACTTATTATCAAATCCAATACCGTTATCCTCAACAGTTATCTTATAAAAATTCTCAACGTTTCCATTGCAGGAGACTTTCACTTTAGGTGGACGATCTTCAGCATGGAACTTTAATGCATTAGATATAAGGTTTTGAAACAGCTGATGTAATTGAATTGGATCTCCAATTATAACCGGTAAATCCTTATGTGTAATTTTACCTTTAGTTTCCTTAATACGTACTTCCAAATCTCCAATAATTTCATCAATTAGTGTTCCTAGATCAACTTTTTCAAAAGGCTTGGCTTGGGTTGTTACCCTTGAATACATCAAAACATCATCAATTAAATGCTGCATACGAATAGTGGATGCTCTTAAACGGTCAAAGAAAAACTGTCCTGATTCGTCAAGTTTATCTTTATACCCACTGATAATTCTATCACTATAAGTCATTACCTTTCTTAAAGGTTCTTTTAGGTCGTGGGAGGCAACAAAGGCAAATGTTTGTAACTCCTGGTTACTTCTTTCAAGTTCTTCTGCGTATTCCTTTAATTGCTGTTCTGCAACTTTGGTTTCCGTAATATCAATATCAATAGATACAAAATTCTGGAAGTTGTTCTTTTCATCAAATACGGGAGTAATATTTGTTAGTACCCATATTTTATCACCTGATTTTTTATAGTTTTCAACTTCATATATAAGTGGTTCATTATTTACACGGCAACTGTCTAGCATTTTCTTGAATTCACTTTCATTTTGGTTGTCTTCTCTTCTTAACACAGAACCTCCAAAAGTTCCAACTGCCTCGTTATATTCATATCCCGTGATTCTCGTGAATGCTTCATTTACCCATTCAACCTTACCATTGATATCAGAAATTATTATCGCGTTATCGGTTTTACTTGCCACCAGCGAAAGTTTTTCAAGCTCTTTTTCATTTTTCTTTCTTTCGCTAATATCACGCATCATACAAAGCACTTCGTTAGTACCGCTCATAACCAGCCTAACTTCATAATCAATAATTCCATAATTGGCATCTACCTGACATTCAAAAAGTTGTAGCTGTTTCGTTTTTAATGTTGTTTTAATGTTCTCTATAAAAATATTGACTATTTCTTTTGAAAAAACCTCTGATACGTCATATATAAACTCACTCTTCTTATCCTTGATATTAAATCTATTTTCATCAAATACCTTAAAATCAATGAACTTTCCTGACTTGTCAATCCTGAACATCATATCAGGAATAGCTCTAAGCATTGCAGAATTTCGAATGTTGCTTTGTTTTAGTTCCTGTTCGATCCTTTTTCTTTCCGATGTATCCCTCATAAAACATATCATTGTTTCGGGTGAACCGGGTGCCGCTTCAGGTTTAGATATAGTTATTTCGATATAAAATTCTTTTTCTTCTTTGGTTGTTCCTATTATCTCTCCGCGCCAGTTTCCGAATTTTTCAAGTGATTCAAAAACATCATCCCATTTCATTACACGACTATCGAAACGAAGGAAATTCTTGAGCTTCATTTCTCGAAATTCTGATCGGGAATATTGAAAAAAGGAATGGGCAAGGTCATTACCTTCTTTAATGAATCCTTCATCGTCCAATACAAAGATCATATCATACTGAGCGTTGTTTACCAGATAGGCCAACTGTTCTGCTTTTTGTTTTTCCTTGGCAAGGTCTATATATGCTTTTTCCAGTTTTTTCTTTTGGTTTTTTATTTGCCTTGTCCTTGATGAGACTTCATCTTCCAATATTTTATTGACGTTTTCAACTTTCTTTACCCGGTATTTAATGAACAAGAACAATAACACTATAATGGTAACGGCTGACAGATTGATAAACCACCATTTTCTCCAAAAAGGTGCAATAATTTGAAAATTATAAGTTGCGGGAATAGTATTCCATAACCCATCGTTATTACAGGCAATAACGTTAAAAGCAAAATTTCCAGGTGGTAGGTTAGAATAAGTAGCAAATGGATTATCAGTGATGGGCGACCAGTCATCATCAAAGTTTTCCAACTTATAACGATATCGCACCTTTTCAGGAACGGTTAAACTTACTCCAGCGAAATCGAAACTGATGTGGTTTTTATCGAATTCAAACACGCCATCATCAGGTATATCAAGAATATCATAAAACAACCTTACTTTGGTAATATTTGTTTGTGGTTTGACAATATTTGATTTATCAATAGTTGTGTTGTACTTAATGGCTCCTCCTATAGTTCCGAACCATAGATCACCGTTTTTGTCTTTGAAACCACCATTTTGATTGGTTTCAACTCCAGCAAATCCTTCCAGTTTCCCGAAATGTTTAATAACAATTCTTCCATTTTCTAAATACTCATTGACATTAAGCTGATCCAATCCTAAATTTGAGCCTATCCATAAATTATTCTGATCATCAAATAATATTAGTACCACGTTATCTGATGTTAGTCCTGCTTTTGCAGAAATGTTGATCAAATCATGAGTAACTGAATTCAACATATAAACACCACCCCCATAGCTGCCAAACCATATATTTCCACTTGCATCCTCCTTAATTGTAATTATCAAAGAGTTATTCAGACCGTCTTCTTCTGTGATATTTTCAAATAAAGAAATGTTTTTATCAGGGTTTTTACTGTATGTAAACAATGAATCTAAATGTGGGATTAATTTAGATAATCCACCCTCTGTTGCGAACCATAAGTTGTTTTTACTGTCTAATAATATACTTCTAACGGCATCACCTGCTAGTCCATGTATTTTGGAATAATTAATGGTTCTTTGGATTCTGTTTTTATCCTTAAGAACTTTATACGCTCCATCCTTGGTACCGATCCAGGTGTTGTTTTTATGATCTTCAATAATGCTATAAGCTGCCCCACTAGGAATGATAATTTTATTATTCAGGTTTTTGATATTAATATTCCCTTGTTGAAGTTCGTTTAATGAAAACTTAGAAACTCCATGATCAGTTCCAATCCATAAATTGTTGTAGGCATCTTCATTGATGGAATAAATTTTATTACCTGATAAACCGTTCTTTTGTGAAATATATTGTGTGGCTACATTAGCCATATTGTATCGGTTAAGACCACTTCCATAACTTCCAAACCAGAAATAATCTTTACTGTCCTGATAAATGGTCCATATAATATTGTTATTCAATCCATGAGTACGATTGTATATCTCAAACCTTTTACCGGTAAACATTAAAACACCATCGCCTTCAGTGCCTATCCATAGATTTTCCTCTCGATCTTCAAGTAAGGATCTAATAAATGGATTTGGAACTCCGTTGGTTATACCAAAATGTTCAATTTTGTCTCCATTGTATACATAATACCCATTACCATTTGTTCCGAATATGATATCTCCTTTTTCACTTTGAATTATTGAAGTAACATCTCTATTACTAATACCGCCTTGTTTAAGGAAATCTTGTAATTCAGTTGACTCATTTGATAATTTATATAGACCTTTAGAAGCTCCAAACCAAATAGATCTATCTTTATCTTCGATAATACAATTGATTATTCCTATTGGATTATTTTGGTCATCATTAAATAGTGCTATTTTACTGTCACCATCTTTGTAATAAATTCCCCGATCTGTTCCTATCCATAACCTACCTTGCTTTGACTTGCATAATGCCTTAATTTCAAGAAAATTCGAGCTATCACCGATTGTGTAATTTTTGATCTTAATATCGCGTAAGTCAAAATCATCATCACTAGAACGTAAATGTAAACGAGACAATCCTTCTGCGTTACCCACCCAATAAAGACTATCTGATTCTTCGATAATGCAGTTAATCGCTTCATTTATTAATCCTTGTTCTTTTGTTATGTTGTAAAACTTTTTATTGCATCCATTTTCAATTGGTGAGGAAATGCTAAAACTATTTTCACAGGTGTAAATCGATAATCCTTTCCACGTACCTATCCAAATATTACCTTTAGAATCTTCTAGAATATTGGTTACAGCACTATTGGCCATACCATCTTTAGTGGTAAATGACTTAAACCGGATACCATCAAATTTCGTTATACCTCCAATTGTACCTAGCCAAAGATTCCCAAATTGGTCCTGGTGCATAGAGTATACTTGGGATTGGGCGAGGCCTTCTTCCAGGGAATACCTTTTATAATAGTATGATTGCCCAAAAACGAAATTAGGCGCCAATACAAAAAGGATAAAAAGATATTTAAAGATTAAACCTTTTGGCATTTTAATGTAGCTGTTAGTATATAACGAATATACTAATTTTTTAGAATTTTGGAATCTGGCAATCAATCAGTTCATTTAAATTTATAAGGCTTTCTTATGTATATTTGGAGCCATTAAAATCAAGAGTGAAAGGCATGGCAGTTAAAACAAAAAAGACGATCAATTCGGAAATTGAGCTAAATAAGAATGAAGATAAGATGAACTTGCTGATTTCGGAAATGAACTCGAAACTGGAGAAGGTTCATTTAGGGGGTGGACAAAAGAAAATTGAGAAACTCCATGCGAAAGGTAAATTAACTGCGAGGGAACGGGTCGAATATTTAGTTGATCCGGATTCTGAATTTTTCGAGATAGGCGAATTTGCTGGTGATGGTATGTATGAGGAATATGGAGGCTGTCCTGCAGCCGGTGTCGTTGTCGGGATAGGTTATGTCCAAGGTAGGCAGTGTATAATCGTTGCAAATGATGCAACTGTTAAAGCCGGGGCATGGTTTCCCATAACCGCCAAGAAGAATTTAAGAGCGCAGGAAATTGCTATGGAAAACAATTTACCCATAATTTATTTGGTGGATAGTGCAGGAGTTTTCCTTCCGATGCAAGATGAGATATTTCCTGATAAAGAGCATTTTGGAAGGGTTTTCAGAAATAATGCGATCATGTCTGCTAATGGAATTGTACAGATTTCCGCAATAATGGGAAATTGTGTTGCTGGAGGAGCGTACCTTCCGATTATGTCGGATGAGGCATTGATCGTAGATAAAACAGGCACCATTTTTTTAGCAGGGTCCTACTTAGTAAAAGCAGCTGTAGGTGAAGATATTGATAACGAAACTCTTGGTGGAGCTACTACTCAATGTGAAATTTCAGGTGTTACGGATTATAAGTGTAAAGACGATAAACATTGCTTAGATAAGATCAAGAAAATTATAGATAAAATTGGCTCATTTGACAAAGCAGGATTTAATAGAATAGATCCGGAGCCACCATTAAAAGCTGAAAACGAACTATATCGCTTAATTTCCTCAGACAATAAGCCTTATGATATGCTTGAAGTGATAAAGTGCATGGTTGATAGTTCTGAGATCGAGGAATATAAAAAGGATTACGGGAAAACATTAATATGCGGTACTGCGCGAATTGATGGTTGGGCAGTTGGCATTGTTGCCAATCAAAGAACAATTGTAAAAAGTAAGAAAGGAGAGATGCAAATTGGAGGAGTTATTTACTCGGATTCTGCAGATAAGGCAACCCGCTTTATCATGAATTGTAATCAAAAGAAGATTCCCTTGGTATTTTTACAAGACGTAACCGGTTTTATGGTAGGATCAAGGTCAGAGCATGGCGGAATAATTAAAGATGGTGCTAAAATGGTGAATGCAGTATCCAACTCTGTAGTTCCAAAATTTACAGTAATTGTTGGTAACTCATATGGTGCAGGAAATTATGCCATGTGTGGTAAAGCATATGACCCAAGGTTAATTGTGGCGTGGCCAACATCTCGGCTTGCTGTAATGGGTGGAGAACAAGCGGCAAAGACTTTGTTACAAATACAGGTTTCTTCGTTAAAAGCAAAAGGGAAAGAATTGGACTCCAAGGAGGAAAAGAAAATGCTGGATACTATTACAGACAGATATAACAGTCAAATGTCTCCATATTATGCAGCTTCAAGGCTGTGGGTGGATGCCATTATTGATCCTGTTAAAACACGAAAAGTTATTTCTATGGGAATAGAAGCAGCTAATGCTCAACCTATTGAAAAACAGTTTAATGTTGGGATAATACAGACTTAATTGGCATGTTTCTTGAGTATGGTATAGTTAAAGAAATTTGCATAATCTGTAGCATTGTACTAAATTTAAAAATTGAATCATTCTAATTGAAAATTAAGCAACTAATATCATGAAGTATGTTATTTTAATATTTGCAATTTGCTCATTCAGCATGACTACATTGGCTAATAGTAATAAAGGGGATGCTGGTTTGGAAGGCTCAACAACAGAAGCAAAAATAGATGGTGAAGAAACACAAGGGGTTAAGTGGGTTACTATTGAAGATGCTGTCAAGAAGAATAAAGAAACACCTAAAAAAATATTTATTGACGTATATACAACTTGGTGTGGCTGGTGTAAAAAAATGGAGAAGACAACATTCCAAGATCCTCAAGTAGTTAAATACCTAAATGACCATTACTATTCAGTCAAGCTTGATGCTGAAAGGAAGGATACCATTATGTTTAACGGTAAACCACATACTTTCAATGCTGGCTATAAATCTCATGAACTGGCAGTAAAAATGCTTGATATGAGAATGTCTTATCCCACTACAGTTTATCTTGATGAAAATAACAACCGGATTGGTAAACGCCCGGGGTTTTTAGATGCCTCAAAATTGCTTATGATCTTGACTTACTATGGTGAAAATCATCACAAAGAGATCACGTTTGAGAAGTATCAAAAAACTTACGCTGAATCTCATCCTGAAGTGGCGCCAGGTCAGCAAATGAAGAAAAAGTAACTCATAAGATTTTACATTAAATTACTTTTATAACCTTTGACCTTTCATAATCGTACATGGTTTTATTCCATGTATTTCACTAGTATGAGATTTATTTTTAAAATTTTATGTCTGTTTCTTTTTATAATTCAGTTTGGCTTTTCAGGTTATGCTCAAAAAGGATTCAGGATAGGTCTTCATACTTCTTTTAATTCCACCTGGCTTACCAGTGGTAATGTTAAAAATGATGATAATGTTAACTATAATTTAAGCTTTGGTAAGAGTTATGGAGGGGGAGTTGGTTATTATATTAATGAAAGAGTTGGACTGTCATTAGAATCATATTATGAAGAGTATAAGAATAAAGTAAGCGGAACAATTAATAACTCCAACTTTGAGTCTACAACCAACCTAATTTATTTAAGCCCTGCTTTATTGTTAAGAGTATATACTCTGCTGGGCATTTATTTAGAACTTGGCCCTCAAATGAACTTACTGGTCAGTCAAAGTTATGATGTCCCGACAAACGGAGACACCGCAGTATTTGTTTATACAGGAATCCCTCAAAGTACGAGTGAATTGAACGATAATGTGAATAACTTCACTGGTGCTAATTTTAGCATGATCTATGGTGCGGGATTTTCTATAAATATGATCAGACGCTTGGTACTTTGCGCTGGTATTCGGTATAATAAGGGTTTATCGAATATACTAAGTGATATCGGCAACAGTGGTTCTACGGAAGAGAATACTACGCAATCAAACGCACTTGGGATCTTACTAGGAATGCAGTTTAAGATCCACTAAACCAATCTTAACAATTCCCATTTATTATCATTGCTCTACTCTCAACTTCTGTGACAAAAGACCTAACATTGTATTCCATTCAATGGGTTCTGTTTTAGTTGATTTTGTTTCCATAGTTTTAGTGTTTTTGATTAACATTTTTTGTAAACGCCTGGTCCAACGTCTGGCAATCAAAAAAGTCCCGTATTTATGCGATTATTTTGATATAAATGTGCGCTGATTTTGGATACAGACGAAAGGAATAACGAGAAGTGGTTTATTACAGGCTGTTAGTGGAAAAAAGTAATGCACAGAATTGTTATAAGTGTGCATTAGAGGCATTCGTTTTTACTTAATTGTTACCTGTTTTTAATTGTTTTATCATTTTTTCTTACCCATAACTGCAGCATTTACTGCAACAGAATGTCTACAAATGGGGGTTTTTGAAAAACATATTAACTATAAAACTGGGTCGTACCCAATACATATCTCAAACACTTTTTTAGCAGACCTCAACGGAATTTACGATTTCGTTCAATATACTATCAACCTTAGGTCTTTTAATAGCACATAATTAAAAAAAGGCAATGAATTGAATGTTGAGATTCTCATTGCCTTTAATTTATTAAAAATGATTGACAGAGTGAATTTACGAAGTTTTACTGAGAACTCAATAGCGTTTTATCAAGAGAGGTTCCCATATATAAATGTAATAACCAATGACCGAACCAAATTAGATGAATATTACTGGAAAGTCAAGAATTTAAAAATCAGATATAGACCTGATTATTGGTGCACTCGCAAAGGAGAAGAATGTAACGAAATATTTATATCGCATTCGATACATAAATATGCAAAAGGCGATAATATTAGCGATTTTTCATTAAAAGATGTTAAATCTACTATTCAATGGCTGTGTGTTGATTTTAAGTTAATGCCATATAAAATAAAGTGTACAAAACTGGAAATAGGGGTAAATATAATAGTTGCTAAAAACCCCAATGACTATTTACCCATTTTTATTGAATATAAAAAGCATGCTTTTCGTGATTTGAGACCAAGAGGAAAATCGACAATAAAATGTGGAGTGGTTTGTGATTATACCAACTATGTAATAAAAGCTTATAACAAGACTGAAGACCACAGGTATGAAATGAGTATTCCGTTAAGAGATTTACACTTTATACAAAGGGCTATTAGAATAGAAATAGAATATAAGTCGGGTAAATTAAGGACTATTAAACAAGACATTACTGCGCAAGACCTATTTTCACAAGACTTTATGGATATAATGATTAAGGAGTTCCTGAAAATATTTAATAATATAGAAATGGTGAATAATGAGGTTGAATGGAATCAATATGGGTTACAAGAAATTATGTATATCCTTCTCGTTACATCACCAACGGAATACAAACGCTTAAAATCCATAGTAAGTAAAAGAAGTTCAGATGAGAAAAAGAGACTTAAACGATGGCTGAAAAAAACCAATGATAAAATTGGAGAAGGTAAGTTCAACCTAGTAGAGGAGGTTCAAAAGAAAGTTCATGATAAAATAGAGGAACTTAGATGGGGTTAAAATAACCCCCCTTTGACAGCTCCATATATGTTGCAATTAGTGTAATATGATTTATCATTAGATAAGCAATACAACCTATGGAATATGTATTTAAGATATACTATAATTTATATAGGCTGGTTCTCAAAAATGATATTAAGAGGTTTTATACCCACCCATTAAATGGGTTCGTTAGAATCTAATAGTCCCTACCTACTCTTATGGTACAGTTTATTTTTTGAGAACCAGCCTTTAATTATTTTAACATCACTCACAAATTGATATTAAATGTTCATACGCACTATCAAATTCACCTTTAGTTGTGATAGGATATTCTAATTCAATAATCATATCATAAAAGCAGGTACATAGATTATTTACCTTCTTGATTTTTTCAGGGTCAGTGTTTTTATAACTACCATCGGCTTGTTTAGTAGCGAATTTCTTATTATGAATCTTAATGCAGGCTTTTTTAGCATCCTCGATATTCCAGTGTTTCTTGTAATTTGAATTTTTCTTAGATAAATCAATAAAAATATGCTCCTCTTTAGTAAAAGGTTTTGGTGTGAAAACAAGTTCTAATTTTTGCGCACTTTCTAATATTTCATACGTCAACCAACCTCTTGCTTTTTTATCTGAGTATATTTCTCTTGTACCAAAATCTGGATTTTTTCCGCTAAAGGAAGTACTATATTCAAATCCTTCTTCATCAACAATATGAAAATTATAATCCGAAAAACTAATTATGTTATTACCTGAATTGTTAATCAATACCTCAACTGCAACATATTTATTTGACTTTTTTGCATAAAATCCTGAATAATATTTTTCATAGACCACGTCTAATATTTGTAATTGATAGTTTTCCATATTTATTTTATCTCCGATTTTATATACGGAGACTTTTTCCTTTTTATTTATGTTTGAAACTATAACTCGACTATGAAACACTGCAATGCTTGATTGAAATAATGGGATTGACAAATTCAAACTTGGTATTGGAGTAATGCTCTTTAGTTTTCCTGTAAAAGTGATTATTTCATCAGGTTCTGTTTCTTTTCCCCTATAATATAAACAGATGAAGGCATTCGATAGTTTTTCTTTATTTTCATCTAAAATATTCGCAATAACACCTTGATAATTTTCACTGTCTATCTCTATTAACTCCATAACTTTTACAGTGTAGCTAAATTCTTTTCCTATGTAGGAATCGGATTGCTCTATCAATGTTGAATATTCAACAGATTTGTATGTATAATTAGATGTTATAGTGTCGTCTGAATATGCACTTTCACCGATAGTTTCCTGTTGACTACTACTGAAATTCAAAGTATCAAATAAGTTCTTATCTAAAATTACTTTTGTTAGAATTAGGAGTAGTAAGCACCCCATTGATAAATAAAAAATAAATAATTTTCTCTTTTTTAAATAGTGTTCTTGAGAAACCAAGAAACTTTTTATATCAGTAGATAAATGAATAATTACCCCTGTGAATAGTAATAATAAACATAAAGGAATAATTGAGAAATGGATACTATTATTTTCATTACCTAAATCACCAAATAGGAATGATAACAATACGAATCCACCAAATAAAACATAGGATGCTGTAAGTATCGTTTTAGCCCAAAGAATCCCATAATAAACAAATGTTGAAAAAAGCAACATGAAAATGAAAATGGTGAATATTAGAAAGGAATAACTTACATCACTAATTAGTGGCAACATTAGAAAATATAAATTAAGCACTCCCAAAATGCTAAGCAAATAAATCTTACCTCTGGTAATACTTTTTTCACTCCCTAATTCTTCGCTTTTTAAGTCTAATAACTCAGGTACATTACCTGATTCTTCAACATTTGATTGTGTTATCTTATTTCCTTTTTGATTTTCTAAAAACTTTCTAATATCTTTTGATATATGCAATACAAAACCAGTATAAATAAATATCCCACCACCAATAATTACTTCTATCTTATAGAATAATAACAAATAATCCTCTGTAATAAGATGTGCAAACCAAGCTATTCCCCGTACGACCATCCATAAACTGAATAGCCATTTTGCCCAAGTATGTCCATTATAAACAAAGTACATAAACAGTAACATTCCCGCTAATCGGGTGTGCGGAATATATCCCTGAATAGTCCCATAGTTATATCCTACAAACATATCTATTATAAATATGCTCGTAGCTAATAAAAAGACTACTGATAAATGGATTTTACCGTTTTGGGGATTCTCATTCATAAAAAAGGGCATAACCTCTTGCTATTAAAAGCATCATTTAGCAGTAGAGGTACGGCTAGCACCTGCAAACATAAATGAAAGGCTACACCCAGACGGATGTAACCAGTCAATCTTGTTTGCATAAAAATTTAGCCGTTTCCTACTGCAAAATGACTGATTCGCTATATTATATAAGAACTATGTCTTGATTGTTTTTTACACTTATAGTTATATATAGTTGAACTTTATATTTTTAGAATGTTCATTTTCTCACTTATTATTAAACTATCAATACCATACTTGTTTAACATACTTATATATATGTATAAGTAGGGATAAAGGTAAAAAAACTCTTTTATCTCTTTAACATGTATTAATATATTACAGCTCAAAAACCAACCTGGATAAAAAAGCCAGTATGCGATTTTTCAGGTTAGGGTTGTGAATCCCTTACATCTGCTAATAATTCAACGGCAAGCTATGACCTAATGAACTATATTCCATGATGTGTTGCTCTTATAATAATTATCCTATTACCCTATATTGCCTATTTTTAACCTCTGTAACATCATTTCTCTTTCAACTTGACATTACTTACCCTGATGCTAAAATTAATGATTTATTGAATAAATGGGAGGGGTTATATCCTACTTCGTGTAATGCTTATTATATGAGCCTGAACACATATTTTCCTACATTTTGACACCTTTAAATGCCTCGTAATATTGAGGCAAATCTTCTTGCTGAATTACCTCTTTATGATAAATCAGGATTGTTTCAATGCTTCTGTGACGAGTATATGCAATTACCTTTGTGAGATTTCCATCAAAGTGTTTAACTAATCTTGATACGTAATAGTGTCTATAGCAATGCGCTGATTTTTCAATTCCAAGTTCACTGAAAATCGCACCAATAATATTTTGCATTGACCGTATTGATAATCTATCATTTCTTGAATTGTTGGAGCAACTTCTAAACAATGCTCCGTCTTTAAGTTTATTTGACCTTAGATACTTTCTTAGAGTTTTAACTGTAACAGGATGCAGGTGTATTAGTTCTTTATCATCTCTACCTTTACCCATGATAAATGCTTTTTGCCTGTGAAGCTCCAAATCCACGACATTTAACCGATGCAATTCAATTAATCTTAAACCCTGATAAATCAATAGTGATATAATTGCTCTAACCCTGTCATGTGTTCCTCCTGTTGAAAGCGATTTACAATATTCAACTACTTTTAATATTTCTGCATCCGTTAAGCCGTCTCGTTTGTGTTTTTTGACTTGTGAAAACCCTTTGATTCCTGCTGTAACATCAACTGGCAATAATCCCTTTCTTAACATCTGTTTTAGGAATACTTTCGCAGAAATTAAATACTTCTGTTTTGTAGAAATACTTATATCAGGTCTGTTACGTAAGTGGTTCTTAAATGCAACATAAGAATCATTATTAAATCCGTTTTGCTGGATAAACTGCAGGAACATCTTTATCCTATACTGATAATCTAAACGTGTTGTATCTGAAACGTCAATTTGAAGGTAAATACCGTGTGCTAAGTTCTCTAATTCCTGTATGCTCTTTTGAATATGGATTATGTTAATCCCTTCTGCCACGACTCATGTATTTGCTGAAATGTACTAATATCATACCTTAATATACAAAAATGTAAGGAAATAAACAAGAAAAATTATAATTATTTATACATATAAAATACTGATATACAATGTATTATAATTTTAATTAATTTATTACATTACATTGTAGTATAGTTTAATAAAATAATCATTACATTTGTATCATATTTATAATATGTGTTTTAGCAATGATAAACTATAATATTAGCATAACAAGTAATGAAAAAGGGGAGCTTATTCTAAACAAAGCTGATGGAGATAATAAATCGCTGTACAGGTGTATAAACCTATTGAAGGAATGTACATCAGCATTCTCAATAGGAGACCTTGACATAACTTCCAGAGTATTAAATAATTGGGATGAAAACAACATACTACTCAAACAAACAAAATCTAAAGACAAACATTATTGGAGAAAATTTAATTTACAAGAAGCTGTTTGGTTGCTCATTGTAAAACAACTAAGGGATTTTGGTATCCCCTTGAACTATATTCATAGGTACAAACAATTTCTTTTAAAACCTGTCTATAGCGGAAAATCCAAATCTAATAGTACTTCCTTTCTTGAAGTACTGGTTGCGTACTATTTATTGACTGAAAGGGTTGTCGCTTTAAAAATATTTCATGATGGTAATGGTGCTTTTTGGCTACAATCAGAGGATAATATTGGCTATTACTATTCCCCCAACAACGAATACAACTCGAAATCTGCCATTATTGTTCATCTAAATGATATAGTTGAACAGTTATTTTTAATGCCAAAATTTATAAACAGACTCCCTGAGTTGAACCTCCTTAATGAACATGAAAAAGAGATTATCAATATCATTAAAGAGGGGAACATGGATGAGTTAAATATAATGGATAGTAATGCTATTGAACATCCCTTTTTAACTACTAAGGACAATTTTAATGTGCAAGATATAGCAGTAGCCCTTTACCCCACCATCATACGTAAAAACTATCAGGAAATATCTTATAAAACAAAAAGTGGTAAAAAAGTAGTAATCGAAAACGAACATTAGAAAATAAAAATAGTTAAACCAATACTGTGAAATTGAACTCACGAAGGTCAATAATACCCTTCAAATCGAACCCATTACAGTTGCTTAATAAGCCTGTGATATGTTTGAAGATGACCTTAGCAAAGGATTTGCGAAAGGGAATGATTATTTATCCTTAGCAAAATGTAAAGCGATATTAAACGACAACAAAGAAGGTCGTAAATATTCCGATGAGGAAGTAAGTCAGATGAGGGAACTTCTACATTTAATAGCTAAAATTAATTACGAGAACCTCGATAAGCTTAGTGATTATGAATAAACAGAGTATTATTTATTCCCGAGTATCTACAGATGACCAAGCTAAAAATGGATATAGCCCCAATGCTCAGATAGACTTGTTAGAAAAAGTTTGCGAATTAAAGAGTGATACTATAATTGTATGCTACAAAGAAGACTATTCAGGAGATACCTTTGATAGACCCGAATTTAATAAGCTTATCAACTTCGCCAAAAGCAACAAAAAGAACATAGACCAACTTATTTTTACCAGATGGGACAGATTCTCAAGGAATATGGAAGGAGCTCTTAAAATGATAAGGTTCTTTAATAGTTTGGGCATTGAAGTAAACTCAGTTGAGCAACCATTAGATTTGACAATAAAAGAGAATAAACTCATGTTATCCATATACCTTGTATTACCTGAAGTGGAGCTGGATATTATAAAAGATAGAACAAGAAAAGGACTACGTCAAGGAATGAAAGAAGGAAGATGGATGCATCCACCTCCAAAGGGATTTAATGCGCCAAGGTATAGCTCCGATAGAATTTTGACACCAAATGATGATGCTCAATTCGTATTAAAGGGGTTTGAAATGATAGCTGAAGGCGCTTATTCAATAGATGAAGTGGGTAAAATGCTGAAAAAAGAGGGGTTTAATTATTCTAAATCATCGGTTCATAGAATGTTAAGACATACTGTTTATGCTGGCAAAATTCTAATTCCAGAATTCAAAGATGAAGATGAACAAATTATAGATGGATTACACGAAGCGATTGTACCAGAGAATCTTTTTGATAAGGTTCAGGAACTTTTGGATGGGCGAAAAAAAGTCCATATAAAAAGGGGATGTAGGGATGAAAAACTTCCATTACGTAATCACCTTATCTGTGCTAAATGCAATTATAATCAGTTGCTCACTGGAAGTGGGACTCCTAACAAACAAAAGAAGATTTACCACTATTATCATTGTGATGCTAAAACATGTAAGAATGATACCAGAGAGTATATAAGAGCAGACAAAGCGAATAAAGCATTTGTGGAATATTTGATGGACATGAGATACACAGATGAAGCCATAAATCTACTTTATGCCATGATAGAGAATATGTGCAAAAAGAATGAATCCTATAGAGAATCCAAATTTGATAGAATAGACAGAGCAATTCAAGAATGTAAGGACTTACTTAACAACCTCGAAGATAAGTACCTTGGGAAAAGCGGAGTATATAGTGATATAGAGTATGCTAACACCAAAAAACGATATAGAGACAAAATCAGTTCATTGAATAAAGAGAAGTTAGAAAAGGAAGTAGCGGAGGCAGATATCTTGGCAAAACTTGATAAATGTTTACCCTTTTTGCAAAATTTCTCAAACACCTATGAAATGCTTGATATACTTGGAAAACACAAATTTATCGGTGCTATTTTCCCTGAAAAACTATACTTTGAGAAAAACGCTTATCGAACACCACATCTTAACGAAGTAATCTCCTTGATAATCAATAAGGACGTTGCTTTCAAAGATTCCAAAATGAAAAAAGCTGTTAAAAATAACAGCTTGTCCCATGGAGGGTGGAAGACGGGACTTGAACCCGCGACCCCCTGAACCACAATCAGGTGCTCTAACCAACCAAACTTCTTATAATGAGTAACTTATAAAGCTATTTTTCTTATTTGATAAACAATTTGCAGGTCATTGCCTGGTTAATAATATTTTATTTCTCAAATATATGATATAAATTCTATCTTTTATTCAAGAAATTCAATCCCTCCCTTAAACATTCCTCTTAAGCCACTAAGAAGGATAAACGGAGAATTTGTCAAGGGTGCTTGGAGGGTATGCCTGTGGGTTGGAGCATTCATTTTACCCTTTACTAATTTGGAGTATTGCTTACATTTGCGGAAGAGGAATTTTTAGGAGCAGTGCTGAAGTGATAGACAGTTACATTGTTAGCATATAAGAGATATATAAAACAGTAAGAATGCAATTCTTCAGCACTTGGTCACTGCCTATCATGTGACAAACTAATTCTAGTATTTCCCTCCAAAATGTAGCTTCATAGCTAATTCTATACTTAAATAGCCTGAATTAGCCCAAACTGGTGACAGGCA
Source organism: Bacteroidia bacterium (assembly GCA_016764115.1). Classification (GTDB taxonomy): domain Bacteria; phylum Bacteroidota; class Bacteroidia; order JAESSM01; family NORP286; genus NORP286. The sequence continues at coordinate 34,402 of JAESSM010000008.1, forward strand.
TATTCTTCCGTTTATAGAGTAATTTTGCAAATGTTCTTTTAATGTTATTTCTTTGCACCAAATTAGAAATCAAGTAATTAATCAATTAAAGAACTAACAAAATGAAAAGAACATTATTAATAACTGCATTATTTCTAGGATTTAGTGTAGCTGGTTTTAGTCAAACAATGGAAAAGAGCACTGGGCAAATAATTGAAAAGGAATTACTTAGCTTTTATGAATTTGATGGAGACAATATTCCTATTGTTAAATACACTGTTAGGGACATGAATAGCGGTAAAGTGTATGAATCTCTTCCAAATCAAGCACAAATTGAAATCGGTACTTACGGTAAATTATATTTTTCTTCTCAAGGACATGTTGGAATGGGTGGATATGACATGTTAATCGGCGGTAGATGCAACAGTTCTGAAGTAGATCGGGATGATTGTGGAACAGCAATAGACTTTGTATGGATTGCATTTGGTCCAAGAGGTGGGAACCCTAATATCAGTATTGAATAAAGTAAGCTAGTCAGGATTTTTAGCCAAGACATTTGAAACTAAAATTTTGATCACAAATTTAGAACACTAAATAATTCATAGTAATTGCTTGGTGTTTTTAAGCTAAAATTTACATAATAAATAATTAGAAAATGAAAAGAACACTATTAATAACTGCACTATTTCTAGGATTTAGTGTAGTAGGATTTAGTCAAACAAGTGAAGAAGCTATCGTTGTTGATCAAAGGATGAAAGGGACAGTAATATTGTATGATAGCCAACAAGGTCATGGATTTATTCTACCAGATGAATCGGGAAAAGATGTCTTTGTACATCAGAATGGATTAATTGATGAGATTAAAGAAGGTGACGTTGTAGAATTTGAATTAGCGGAAGGTAAAAAAGGACTAAATGCTGTTAATGTAAAATTAGCTACATCGTTTTCTGAAGGCACGGATCAGGGTAGGAGATTTTAATTAATGCCTTCTAATTCAAGTAATTCGTCTATAATAAATGAAAAACGGTTAAAAACACCAAATAATTTTAATTATTTGGTGTTTTTTTATGTCCTGCTGACGGCAACGTCTAATATTTTTCCTTTCTAATCTGTTACTCCTTTGCTCAAAGTGCTAAAGTGCTAAACTTTCTAATTGTTAGCATAGTAGCGATATGTAAAACACTAAGAGTGCAATTCTTTAGCACTTCGTCACTGCCATTGTAATATCCCACAGTGTAATTACTGACTTCCCAACTAATACATCCTCTGTTTGGTTTTTGCTAAGTTTACTTTACCTCTTGAGACTATTAACATGAAGGAGATTTTGCTTTATCTACTAAATAACTACTATCTTAATGGCGTAAAAACTACATGGAGATTCAGGAATATATAGGGAGAGTTAACAAGCTGTACCAAACAGGTAGATCAACGGAACACAGTTATAGAGGGGACCTACAAAACTTGTTGGAATCTCTATCAACTGATATTCTGGTCACAAATGAACCATCCAGAATAGCTTGTGGTGCTCCTGACTACATTCTGACAAAAAAGGATATACCAGTTGGGTATGTTGAAGCCAAAGATGTCGGGGAAGATTTAGGACACAAAAAACACAAAGAGCAGTTTGAGCGTTATCGGTCTTCATTATCAAATTTGATAATTACTGACTATCTGGACTTTTGGCTTTATAAGGAAGGAGAATTTGTATCGTCCATTAATATTGCAACAATTCAAAATGGAAAAATAATTGGCAACCCAGAAAAGTATAGGGAGTTTGAAAATTTAATAGCCGATTTCAGTACATACATTGGGCAAACAATTAAATCAGCTGAAAAGCTATCTAAAATGATGGCTGGTAAAGCGAGGTTGGTGAAAGATGTTTTTCAAAGTGCCTTAGAAGAAGATATTAATGATGAATTAAATCCAGATACAGCTTTACAACAACAGTTCAATGCTTTTAAAGATGTTTTGCTTCATAATATTGAACCAAAAGACTTTGCAGATATATATGCTCAAACCATTGCTTATGGAATGTTTGCAGCAAGGCTGCATGATACTACGTTAGATGATTTTAGCAGACAGGAAGCGATGGAATTGATTCCAAAATCTAATCCATTTCTTCGTAAACTTTTCCAATATGTTGCTCTTGACCTTGATGACCGCCTAATATGGATAGTTGATGCACTTGCAGATATTTTTCGTGCTACAAACCTTGAAGAGCTGTTAAAGGATTTTGGAAAAGCCAAACAACAGCATGATCCTATTATTCATTTTTATGAAACATTTCTGGCAGAATATGATCCGAAATTGAGAAAAAGCAGAGGTGTTTGGTACACGCCTGAGCCTGTTGTTAATTTCATTGTTCGAGCAGTGGATGATATTTTAAAATCTGAATTTGGTCTTAAAGATGGTTTAGCTGATAAGAGTAAAACAAAAATTAAAGTAAATGTGCCTACACATGATAAAAGATTTATAAAGGAAGGGAAAAAAGGAATTGCAGAAATAGAACGGGAGGTACATAAAGTGCAAATACTTGACCCTGCTGCTGGTACTGGTACTTTTTTAGCGGAGATAGTTAAGCACATCTACAAGAGGTTTGAAGGACAGCAAGGAATCTGGAGTCAATATGTAGAACGACATTTAATTCCTCGACTAAATGGTTTTGAGATTTTGATGGCTTCTTATGCAATGGCACATTTAAAGCTAGATTTATTGCTAACTGAGACTGGGTACAAGCCACAAAAAGACCAACGGTTCAGAATTTACCTAACCAACTCACTGGAAGAACATCATCCTGATACTGGAACTCTCTTTGCAGGTTGGTTAAGCAGTGAAGCAAATGAAGCCAACCACATTAAACGTGATATTCCAGTGATGTGTGTAATTGGAAACCCTCCTTATAGTGTAAGTAGTAATAATAAGAGTGATTGGATTGAAAAACTTACCAATGACTATAAAAAAGGTTTAATGGAGAGAAATATTCAACCACTTTCAGATGATTACATAAAATTCATACGTTTTGGGCAACATCATATTGATAAAAATGGAGAAGGAATTTTAGCCTATATTTCTAATAATAGTTTTGTTAGCGGTGTGATTCATAGCCAAATGCGAAAGTCACTTATTAAATCTTTTAACAAAATATACATATATAATCTTCATGGTAGCTCAAAGACCAATGAAACTTCACCTGATGGTTCAAAGGATGAAAATGTATTTGATATTCAACAAGGCGTTAGCATCAATATATTCAGATTATGTTTACAGCTTGTTCTGCTGACATAATAGCTGATTATGTTAAGCTGTTTTGGTGTGCGCTGGCTAAAAGAAACATGTATTAGGGATAGTAGTTGTTTATATATAAAATGCGGGGAACCTTTTCCCTTTTCATTGGCAGGGGGTAGTTGCTGTTAGGAGAATCACAAGAACGACAATCAAACTGCTAAAAATTATATTGATTTTTTTATCATTTCTTCTCTTTGCTTTTCCTCAACTAATTCCCCATCTTTAGAATATCAAATTATCCTTGAATCCCATGCTCAGGAAATCTTGTCTTTATCTTCTATTGCTACTCTTCTCTTTTGGAGAGGGGTATGGACAGGATCAGCATAAGATTGATTCCCTTACACATCTTTTACAAACAACAATTCAGGATACAACTAAAGTAAGTGCATTAATAGGTCTTTCGGGGATATACTATTTATCTTATCCTGATACAGCCCTTGTGTTTTGTGAGAAGGCTCTACTCATTGCAGAAAAAGCAAATATTAAGGAAGCTTTGGCGGAGTGTTATGGAAACCTTGCATTTTTTGCTGAACAAAAAGGAGATATTTCAAAGGCGCTGGAATACAATTTTAAAAGTGTGGAAATATTTGAAGAATTAATTAAGGAAAAAAACCTTAGTGAAAATTTGGATAAAAAAGGATTGGCTACTGTTTATAATAATATTGGGCGTATCTATGATGATCAAGGGGAGATTGAGAAGGGGTTGGAATACTTCTTTTTGAGTTTAAAGATTAGAGAAGAGATTAAGGATAAAATAGGGATGGCTGAGTCTTATCATAATATTGGGTATGTATTGTGTGAACTGGATAGTTTAGCCGAAGGAATGAGGTATTTGGAGTTGGGGTTGGGGTTGAAGAAAGAATCGGGGTATAAGGCGGGCGTGTCTGTTACTACTTCTTTAATTGGTGGCTGGCATCTCAGATATGGGAAAGTTGAGGATGCGCTGGAAAGTGGGTTGGAGGCTTTGGCTGTGGCGAGAGAGGTTGGGCATGTACAGTATATGAAAAGAGCAGCAAAGTTATTGAGTGAAATTTATAAAAAGCAAAGCAAGTTTGAAGATGCTCTTGCAATGTATGAACTGGAAATTCAAATGCGAGACAGCATCCTAAACGAAGAAAACACCAAAGCCACCATCCGCCAACAAATGAAATATGAATACGAAAAAGAACAAATACGCAAAGATCACGAAACAAAGGAAAAGACAAGAATTGAAGCAGAAGCAACATCAAGAAGAAACCAACTACACTACACAGGGATTGCCATTTGCCTATTGCTTATTGCATCGTTGGTAGCCATGCTAGGTTTCATTAAAGTAAGCCCCAAAGCAGCCGAAGGAATTATTTTTATAGCCTTCCTGATCTTCTTCGAGTTCATCTTAGTATGGTTAGACCCCTACATAGAACAATGGACAGGCGGTGCGCCTGGGTACAAGTTGTTATTTAATGCTTTGTTAGCAGGGTGTATATTTCCTTTGCACCAATTTTTTGAAGGAAAATTACAGAAACGGTTGGTTAAGGTTGAACAAAAGAAGTTGAGTAAAACTCGTCCGCCCACTGGCGGAGGCGTTAAGCTGTTGATGTTTTTAGGGTTGGTTCTGTCGCACTCGTTTCTCTTTGGGCAGAGTTCAGGGGTGGATTCTCTTAACAAAGAACTTCAAAATCCGGATTTACCAAACACTACAAAAGCCAAAATCCTTGTAGAAATAACAGAACTTCTCTATCTACAATATCCCGACACAATGATTCCTCTTTGTCAAAAAGCCATTGAGATCGTTGATAAAAATTTACCTCATGCAAATCCACAAGAAAAAATTTCCTTTCTGGATACAAAAGCAAGTGCGTTGAATAATATTGGGTACATCTATTGGCAACAAGGGGATATTGAAAATGGGTTGGAGTATTACTTTGAAAGTATGGGGATTCTTGAAGAATTTTTTTTACCTGAAATACAAAAAAAGTGGAAGGAAAATTTGGATGATCGGACTTTTTTAAAATCAGAAAAGTTGTTTAAAAAAGGATTGGCTTATGCTTATAATAATATTGGGTATATCTATGAGAAGCAAGGGGAGATTGATAAGGGGCTGGAATACAGCTTTTTGAGTTTAAATATTAGAGAAGAGATCAAGGATAAAAATGGAATGGCTATGTCT
>JAESSM010000143.1 GCA_016764115.1 Bacteroidia bacterium
AAAACGGATTTTTGAGACAGCATTTCGGTTTAGCTTCATTCTTATTTCATTTTCTCCAAAGCAATTTTCCAATACTTATGCACATTGTCATTTACTATGTCAGAAATTCTAAAATGAAGTATCAGGAAAGTGAAGATTGCTGTTATCAAAATAGATCTAACCACTATATCCAGCCAGATATTACCCATTTGTGGCAGATAATAACCAATTAACATTACTGCAATACTGATCATTAACAACTTGAAAGTGTTCCATGTAAATGGATGAATTTTAAATTTAATGAACACAAATACCATTCTTATTGTATTAAACAGACAAATCGAAAGTGCTGTGGCAAACGCGGCACCGTTAATTCCGTATTCCGGGATGAATAAATAATTTGTTGTAATTGCAACCACAACTAAAATGGTATTAATTAAAAGGTCATACCGAAATAATTTTGAAGTATTGATAATTCCATTACTAATTCCAGTACCCATATAGAACAATTGTGCAAATCCTATCATAAAGATCACATATTTCCCATCAGCATATGAATCGGGAAGTATTGCAAGAATATTATTAAGGTTAGACCATATTCCTATAAAAAGTAAAAATCCAATTATCAGCTGGTTATTGGATACCGTTCTGTACAGGTCTTTGATCTTCTCAAAATCATTTTCTTTCCAGGCGGTCGCTATCATTGGAAGAACCACAATATATATAGATCTTGCTGGAATTTGGATTATGTTTCCGAATAAGAATGCAACACTGTATACCGCAATATGATCCAATCCTGCTAGCCAACCCAACATCAAAATATCGATTTGATTCATTAAGATGGTGGCAACTCCACTCAGGCATAAATACAAGCCATATTTAAGCATTTCTCTCATTTTACCTGAACTCATTATTGATGATGGAAGCAGAAATAATTGCTTGATTCCCTTGAGGTAAATGAAGACCAACAATATTTGTATAGCATACCCATAAACAAAGAGCAAAATATACTCTTCAAAACTTATTAATTTTAAGTACAGGATTACAAGAATTATGGTATTAAATATCCTTAAAACAATCGTTTTAAGGACCATTGGAATAACAGCCTTATACAATACCTGGGCATATGAGTTGAACACCCTAAAGAGCAATAAAAAACCGAAAATAGGATAGATAAGGTGGTAGTATTCAACAAACAGTTTTGATCGTTCTATATAAATGCTCTGAATTTCACTTTGAAAAATAAAAAGGAAACTACAAATGATAATAAAGCCAACGAAATTTATCAGAAGCATTAAAAACAGAATCCCACTATGCTTATTCTCTTCGCTTTGGAAATACGGAAAGTATTTAATAATGATTTGAGGGGTGCCTAATTGTCCTACCTGTAAAGCAATTACTCCTATTGCTATCAGTATCCTGGTTAAGCCGAATTGCTCAGGTTCAAGAATATTTGGGAATAACAATACAACGTTAACATACCCAAGTACAATCCCTATATAAGTTACAATTGATAACTTGAAGCCTTGCCTTGTTATGATTCCCATTTAATTATGCAGGTTTTTGTTAGATATAACAATGTAGAATCCTAATTATTGTTTTAGATCGTGTATTCGTAAAATCGTTGATTCGTATATCCGTTAAATATTGGTTGCATTCGCATGAATTAGCATTATTCATTATTCATTATTATCATTCTCAAATTTTCAAATTTTCAAATTTTTTCTCAATCTCCACAACCACGTATCCCGTAAAATTCTGTCTTGCAGTAAAGAAACAATTGGGAACATTCCATCCCCATTCAGTGAACTTAGTTTGGTAAAAATCTAAAAAAAATCTTGCAGGCACTCTTTTTGGAACATTGGTATTGTAAAATACATTTCTTCGTTTTTCCCAATCAGAATTGAATAGTTTGTTATAGCGTTTCTGGCTATTTTCAAATACTTCTATATCGTAAATAACATTTATTGCTATAACACTTTTATCATCCAGGTAATTCAGTAATGGTGGAAAAAGCTCAAAATGCTCACAATACTCACTGTTATTTCCATATAATCCGTAAGGGTTATCTAAAAGAACTAAGTTGTAATCTTTCCGTAACAACTTTCCATTCAAAACGGCATCAACACTATCTCCAACCTGTACTTCCGCTTTTGGAAAAAACTTCTTGGCGTATCTTGCAAATTCCGGGTCGATCTCCCACATTTCAAAGTAATCACATATCTCTTCAAAATCAGAAGATTGATAAAGACCGTATTTAGCAAACAGATCAAGACCAATACATTTTTCAGGTAGAATACCATATGCCGCAGCGTTTAAGGCTACATAACCTGCTGGTAATCTCAATCGATATCTTAAAGCGAAATCAGCAAATTTTCTGATCAAATAGTCTTTGTACACTCTATAGCTCATGGCGTACAAAATTAAAATAATTACGATACAGGCTTCTGAATTTGTTTCTCAAATATTAATAATAGTTTTGTGAAGCAAATTAGAGTCTTATGATCGCATTAATTGGAAATTGTCCCAGTTCAGGAAGTACATTGCTGGCTGATTTATTAGATAGTACAAAATTTTCTGCATGTGGAGAAGAGTTAGAGTTTTTCTGTAACAAAAGGATATATGATTATGCAAAATATAAGAACAACATCAATGCAGTTAGTGGTACGTATCAAATTTGTGTAACTGGGATATACCCGAAGTTCCAGAAACTTGGCAATTATGGATTTACTTTACCGGATTTTTCCAATCTTATTAGTAATTCTGATTCACTGGTTGACTTTACTAACTCTTTCTCAAAGCATTTTCTTGAACATCGTAAAAAAAAACTCAAATGGATTTGTATTTGAAAAGACTCCACAAAATCTGAATTGTTTAGGTGAATTTTTAGAGACATTTCCAACCAGTCATTTCATTTTCATAGTTAGAAATCCGTTATATATCTATCCTTCTTTATTAAAGAGAAACAGGGGTAATTATGTAGCATTGGTTAATTGGTTGATTGATGTTGCTAAATATTTTGAGTATAAAGATCATGACAGGGTAATAACAATTAAATATGAAGAATTGGTTAAAAGGCCTTATGAAATAGTTCTTGAATTGTTGCAGAAAGTTGCTGGAATAACTGATATTTCTGTGGCTGAAATCGAAGAATCGTATAAAAACAATCTATTCAGAAGAGAAAATGCAAAGAAAATTAGCACATGGAATGTACAAGAGTATGGAACGATCCAAAATGCAAACGAAAAGCAACTTGATGAGAAATTACTTCCCGAACTTGTTAAGTTGATGAATATAAAAGTAAGTAGTAAGTATGCTCAGCTTTTTAATTTACCTGAACTTTCATTTGAATCGGCAATTAAAGAATTTTGTTATAGTGATTCAATCGGCAAGTCGTTTACAAATATTGAGAAGAGTTCAATGCTTCCTGAAAAATCAATGGAAGACTATAAATTATTGCTAACAAGATGGGGAAGAGCCTACTTAAATGGGGAAGCCAAAATCGGTGATATTTCTACCCACCTCAACCCAGTGGAGCTGGTTTAGCTTGTTAAAGCCAGTAAGCTGTCTCAAATATTCCATTCTACTGTCATCCTGAACGTAGTGAAGGATCTTTTTACATAGTGATAATTAAGAAACAAGATTCTTCACTACGTTCAGAATGACATGGATTTTTACTTTTGGGATATCCTCCTGATAAACAACTCAATATGACTTTTCAATTTCCAACACCAAATACCCAACAAATTCATGTCTCGCTGAGAAAAAACACTCATTGACTTTCCAATTCCATTCATTGAATTTTTGTTTATAAATGTTCATATAATCAACTATAGATTCACCTTTACTCATTTCCTTTCCGTAAAACTCTTCTCTTCGTTCAAGCCATTTATCCATGAATTCATTTGGGTAGTGATCTCTTGCATTCATTGCATTGATATCGTTAGTTAGGTTAATGATAAGAACTGCTTTTGCTGCCAAATGGTTTAAGAGCTCTGGGAATAGGTCAAAATGCTCGCAGTATTGGTCATCTGCGAATGGGCCGTTAGGATTATCGACAAGGATAATATTGTAATCGTTTCGTAATAACTTAGAATTTTTGACTGCATCAATACTATCTCCTGTTTGAACATTGGCCTTGGGAATAAATTTTTTTGCGTGATTTGCGTAAAATGGATCAATTTCCCACATCTCAATGTGCTCACAAATTTCTGCCAAATCCCATGTATGCCATAAGCCATGGCGTCCAAATAGGTCTAACCCAATGGCATTTTTGGGGATTATATCATATGCATGAAGTGTAATAATAATATTTCTGACGGGGGTTCTTAGGCGGTACCTTCTACAAAAGTTGCTGAATTTTCGAATGAAGTAATCTTTATAAACCTGCTTGGTGCGCATTTCTTATTGAACGAGTTTCCCAGGATTCATAAATTTTAATAAAAACTGACGAAGCAATAATAACCTGGAGCTGGTCTTGGTAATTTGNAAAAAGGGTGTTTGTATTGCGCCAAAACCTCNAATGTACCNTTCAATTNGTTCTATCATACTACCTTCAAAATCAAATGATAAATTTTGAGAGCTGGAAAACCTGATAGCTTCCCAAAATAACAAACTTGTTGCATCACTGTTTTTGAACTCTGGATTTGATCCTCCCATCATGTAATAACAGCAATTACTGTCCCAAACCATATATATTGCTGCATGAATATGTTCTTCACCGTCTTTTGCAAAAAGTATTTTACGGCAATTTCTTTCTTTGCATGTGGTATCAATTTTCTTCACATAACTTAATGGCCTAGGTATTTTTAGATTTTGACGCTCATAAGTCATTTGATTAATCCGGTAAAAAGCTTCAATATCATCATCTTCTGAAATGGTAACTATTTTTTCAGCTTTTCTAATGTTGCGCTTTATATTGTCTCTAAAATTATCAAATACCTCGTCAAGGTTTGATAGATCATCCAGTATATAGGTATACTTGGTTGTTTGTTCATACGAGTGCCAATAGAAAGGAAGCCAATTAGTAAAGGATGGATGAAATCGTTGAGAGAAATGATTGCAATTTGGAAGTTGACCAAGTAACTCGTTGGTAATTTCCTTTTCATAACTAAGCCTGGTTGTATATTTTTGATCAGGAGGATATTTCATCCATATACCCAGATAAGGAGAAAGTTTGGGCATGTTTAGCAAGTTGAATATCAGTCTTTTAGATCTTACATATGGGAATGTTGCAGTGATCTCACCACCTTTTTCAATTAGTAATACATCCCAATTATCTTTTCCTACTGTAGTATCCAACCACCAATCTTGTGAGAATAGGGGAATTGATTTTTCAGACTTACAAAAATCTCTATATTTTTCCTTGTATGTACTCAAAGAGATGAAATTGGACTTAAACTAGAATAAATATAGGATATTTTCTGATTTGTAATATCAGAAATTGAAATTACAGGGTACCCATAATGTCGTCATTGCGCGAATCCGCCAACTGACGGAGACGCGGCAATCTCTCGCGGTTATTCATGGTAGGAGATCACTTCGTTCCTCGTGATGACGTTATATTACTCTATAGACAAACCCTAATTAGTTCTTTGTGCGCTTAGTACCATGCAACCCAAACCCATAGTATTCATTAATTGTCACTTCAGGTTTAGTGAATTCTCTTTTCAGATACCAGGTCTCTACTTCTTCAATCGTGTGCTCAAACCTGAATTCAGGTGATAGAACATCAAAAAAGTTGATCAGCTGTTCGCGCCAGTTTCTTTTGATACCTTTTAACCTTGCTTTAACAAGCGCTTGTGGTACCAAAAATATTAAGTAGAGTAGATATTGAATTTTTAAAGGCAATTTGTTCGTGAAGCTTCTCAAGCGGTTTAATGCATGGTGTTTTAGATTATCAATTGGATGGTAAAGCCAAACATATAGTTTTCCAGCAGGCTTAATAAATTCTGCTATGCACGAAAAAGACAGTTCGGTGTTATTTGTGTGATGAATTACTCCGGATGAATATATGAGATCAAAAAACTGTGTTTGGAAAGGTAAATTTTGCAGGTCGGCTTGTATGTAATGTACGTTCAGTTGGGTGTTGTTCTCGTATGCTCTTTCAATACTATCCGAGACGTCAATCCCAAATGAAATTAATCCAAATTCAGAAATAGCCGATGTAAGCACGCCATTTCCACATCCTACATCTATGCTGAACTTACCTTTAAGGTCTTCCGTATTGGCATTTATTTCCTTTAAGAATCTCTCTTTCCTTTCATCTCTTCCAAATATCCATGTTTTGTCTTTGTCGTAATCAAATATGCTCCATTCCATTCCGAAGCTTTGCTTCACTTTTCTATGCTTCTTAACCCCTTGCTTAATGATAAATCCAAACCTTTTCTGTAAGTCGGATTTTACATCCTTATAATTATCATGATGTTTCTTGATGAAGTCTCCAAATTCCAAAAAAGACTCCATTTGCATGCGTGGAACTCCATTGACGATTGGATAGATGAAACCATTAGGAGAGCTTAATAATCCTGCAGTAATTTCCTTTACAGTCTCATCGTTATAGCTACGTTCATTTTCCTCATAGATCTTTAGTTCTAAAGGTTCTTGAGAGACGGGACATCTTAAATATTGAAGAATCGATTGCTGCATTGAATTGTAACTATGGGCGCAAAAATAGAAAAATAATCCTTATTGTGGATTTGCTTTTGATGCTACCTTTGTTGCACTAAAGATTTCTATCTTTATCGTGAATCGCCAACTATAGACTTTAATAGTTAATGATAGATAATTATTCAATCTTCAAATCTACAATCATGCAATCATAGTATGTGTGGAATTGCGGGCATAATTAATTTAAGCGGAGGCAAATCGTACCTAAGTCGACCTATTCAAAGGATGGCTTACCAGATGAAGAATAGGGGACCGGATGATGAAGGGTTTCTGCTAGCTGACCTTGACGAAGACACAATTAACCACTATTTTGGGGATGACACTCCTGATAAAAGTGCTTTAGTTCAAAGCAGTGGGCATATTAATGAAGCTTCTGAGTTTCCTTCTCAGGTTGCATTTGGACACAGACGTTTGAGTATTGTTGATTTATCCGCTTCGGGGCATCAACCGATGAGTTCATCCGATGGAAACTATTGGATGATATTCAATGGGGAAATTTATAATTACAAGGAAATATCCAGGGAACTTGAGGGCCTTGGGCATCATCTTGTAAGTGGATCTGATACTGAAGTGCTACTCAAATCATATTTGGAGTGGGGTGAACTTTGTTTAGAAAAGTTCAATGGCATGTTTGCTTTTGCGATTTTGGATAAAGAGAAAAGGCAGATTTTCATTGCCCGAGACAGGATGGGTATCAAGCCATTTTTCTATACCATTAAAAATAATCATTTCATTTTTGCTTCAGATATTAAAACGATAATTGCATCAGGACTTTATAAAGCTGATGTGAATTGGGAGGGACTTTGGCATAATCTCAGTTTTCCCGCTTGCCCACAGCCACTAACCCCATTCAAAGATGTCGTTACTTTAGAAGCGGGCCACCACATGCGAATTAACCTGAATGATGGACAGTTCACAAAACAAAAATACTGGGATATTCCAGTAGGAACTCAGGATTTGAATATGAGTGAATCTGAAGCAGTTGATCTGCTGGAAAGCGAGATGACAAGATCAATAAAGTACAGGTTAATTGCAGATGTAGAGGTTGGTACATTTATGAGTGGCGGATTTGATTCTACTACAATATCAGCCATAGCTAGTAAGTTGCATACAGGAATCAAAGCATTTACTTTAGGTTTTGAAGATATTGAGTCAGTAGATGAACTACCGCAGGCGAAAGAAACTGCTGCCATGCACAACATGGAACATATTATCAGGACCGTTAAATCAAGTGATATCTATAACAATATTGATGAAATGGTACTGGGATTTGAGCAGCCATTTTATTCTCTATCACCGGATTATATTCTTACTGAATTTGTAAAAGAAAATAACATCAAAGTGATCTTAAATGGGGCAGGAGGGGACGAGTTATTTGCAGGTTATCCACTTTATAAGTTTACTAAATACTGGAAGCAAGCCAGAGCTTTTAGCCCATTGTTAAAAATGATACCGGATGGCTTTGGACCTAATGTAGATCTGGTAAAAGGGATGGGTAGATCCAGTACTCCGGACAAGTACTTTGCTGAATATTATTCCATGATGATGGAATTTGAAAAGAAGCAGTTTTTTAACCCTAAGTTTGAAATAGATACAACTGCGATCATGAGGAAGTTATACAATCAAGATGATTTGCAGTTTACGGATGACATTGAAGCGCTTAACTACTATGATCTTAAAATGTACCTGACGAGTCATTTGTTATACAGGATCGATCAGTTTACTATGAGGCATTCTATTGAAGGCAGGGTGCCGCTGGTGGATCACAATTTAGTGGAAGCTGCTTTTAGGATCCCATCAAAGTATAAAATGCAAAATGGGGTTCAAAAATATGTACTAAGAAAGGTTGCTGAAAAGTACATTGCTCCTAGTTGCTTTGGGATGAAAAAGAAAGGGTTTACAGTTCCAGTGTCACATTGGATAAATAATGAATTAGCTGATTTAACTAAGAGTTCGATAGAGAGTCTAAAAAAGCGAGATGTCTTCAGTAATCAAAAAATAGATGTCCTATATAAGCGGTTCAGGTATAAAAATCAAAAAAAGCTTTGGCAACTAGTAATGCTGGAACTTTGGATGCAAAAATTTATTGATGGTAACGGTTTTGAGAATTTGAATGAAATAAAAGAATCAAATAGTTCCCTTCTTAATATTTCAGTGAAGCAAGATAAACCGAAAGTGAAGATTGATATTAACAATGAGCATAAACCTAAAATTGAACATGCATGGAATACTTTTTCCCAATACGTTGGTTTTGAATCAGATTTTGTTGAAAATGACTCGGATATAACAATAAGTACAAATGCAAGTTCGGATGTTCATATTTCTGAAATGTTTATTGGAAATTTAAAATCAAAAAAATTCTCTTTTACAAATTTCTTTGAAAAAGAACCATTGATCTACAATAAGGAGAATAAACCTGATTATCTCTCTACAAGTTTCTATATGATCAAT
>JAESSM010000144.1 GCA_016764115.1 Bacteroidia bacterium
TTTCCTGAATACCAAATTCATTGGTTTAAAACAGGTCAGGATTGTTTGGACAACATTCATCTTCACCCAAATGCTATTACGCTGGATTATAACCGGGCTGATCAAATGCCCAGTGATGAGATCCTTAATCAAATTCATGATTTCAACCCCGAAATTCCGGTAATTATTGTTTCCGGGCAAGGGGATATAAAAGTTGCGGTTGATCTATTGAAAGAAGGCGCCTATGACTATGTAGTGAAAGACAACGAAAGTATTCCACGAATTGTACATCTCCTTTCTAAAATAAAAGAGAAGCAGAAATTAATTACAGATTTTTCATCGTTAAAAAAAGAAGTATCAAAAAAGTACAGCTTTAACGATATTATAATAGGCAACAGTAAGGTAATTCATGATGTTTTCGACCTTATGGAAAAAGCATCAGGCACTAACATTTTAGTAACCATTAATGGTGAAACAGGAACCGGAAAAGATCTTGTAGCTAAAGCCATACACTATAATTCTAGTTTTAGCAAGGGATCATTTGTTGTTGTTAACATGGCTGCCATTCCTAATGAATTAATTGAAAGTGAATTATTTGGCCACGAAAAGGGTGCTTTTACAGGAGCAATTACAAGAAGAGTTGGAAAATTTGAATTAGCTCATAATGGGACTATCTTTTTGGATGAAATTGCTGAGACTCCATTACATTTACAAACAAAGCTATTAAGAGTTCTTCAAGATAAAGAGATAACAAGAGTTGGGGGTAACGAAACAGTTAAAGTTATCACGCGAATTGTTGTTGCAACCAACAAAAACTTAGAAGAAGAAGTTCACAAAGGAAATTTTAGAGAAGACTTATATTATAGATTAATGGGGTTCCCTATTAAACTGCCCCCGTTAAGAGAAAGAGGTGACGACTGCTTAATCTTGGCCAAGCACTTTTTGGATGATTTCTGTGCACAGAACAATATGGAATCATTGACCTTAGACACTGATGCACAAAACGCAATTCTACAATATGAATGGCCTGGTAATGTAAGAGAACTTAAAGCAATTATTGAGAGAGCTGCTGTTATGACAGCTAAGGGTACAATAACTAAAGAATCGCTTAATTTTTCATCCCCTGCAAAATTAATTTCTCAATTTTTTGATCCAAACTCCACACTTGAAGAGTATAAGTTTAAGATCTTGGATTATTACCTTAAGAAAAACAACAACAACATTGACAAAGTTTCCAGGAAACTAGAGTTAAGCAAAGCTACTATTTACAGAATGCTGAAAGCCAAACCGATGGCGAATTAAATAATTGTTCTTGTTGTTCAATGATTTATTTAAATTCAATAAACTGCAATTCCAAACAGTTTAGTTAAAGCCGAAAGTACGAGAGACCAGAATACCACGGCCACGGTCATAAATAAATCCTTTTTATTCGCAACTTCTGCACTTAAGCATTCGAGTCAAAAAATTGAATAAATTGGCAAGGTTTTCTTACTCCTGGTCTAAAATTATTGTAAAATGCAGGTTAATTATTCTGTGAAGTGCTGTTGTGTTTCTAGTTTAAAAACATCTTCAAATTGATTCAAGATTATATTAAATATTTTCTTTGTTACAATTGTTTTGGGTTGTTGATGTATGTGAACAATATCAGAATATATAGTGCTGGTGTCACTTTTAAATATGTCAGAAATATCTCTGAACATAAAATCATACCCCGGATCTGTTAAATTGTATTCCTCCATTATTTTGTTTCTCATTCTTATAAAGTAGTCTGGGTTTTGTCCAGCTAATCCTGGATATTTACTTATTCTGCGTTTTTCAGACTTACTCAAGACCTCTTTGTAATATGCCATAGGTTGAAAGAAAGCAACAAATTTAGCTCCACAGGATTGTGAAATTATTGAAATTTTCTGTAAGTTTTTTAAATAAATACTGATTATTTCGTTTTCCCATGCCTCTGTTAACCAATTCGCTTCCTTTCTTAGAACTGTTTGCTTCCAGTACTTGTCTTTGAAATAATTTCTTAATAAAATTCTTAGCAGATGGCTTTTGTAAGCCACAAAGCTAAGCAAAGAATAGTCAAGCGGGTTATTCTTCTCAAATGCCAGATAATTATAAGGATAACCGGGCCTTGGATCATAATCCAAAGGGTGATAAATGTCATTATAGCCGTTATAAGCAATAATGATATCAGGCTGTAGATCAATAATTTCAAATACCACTCGAGCAAGAGATTGAGAAGAACCAGAAGAAGTTATACCATAATTAAAAACTCTTACATTTGTGAAACCATGAGCATAAAATTCATTTTCCAATAGCTGAGGAATTGGTGGCTCTCCAGTAAACACCGTAGATCCGCCTAATACAAATATTCTTATTTCGGAATTACTTTTCTTTGCTGTGGGGCTTTTCCCGAAATATCCTAATTCGTTTATCAATTTATTTCTTGCAGTATCATGTTGATATGCTTTGAACATGATATATGGATATGCTTTCCTAATTACTTTATCCCCATGCTTCTTTTCATAGGCTGAATTTTCCGTTAAAACGTAACTGCTTGTTAACTCCAAAACCAAGAATGAGCTGATGACAATAAGCAATACATAGAATGTTTGTCCAAGTATTCTAAAGAAAGCCCCCCCACCAACCTTCAGCCTTTTGTTTCTTGTAATAGCACTTAAAAAGAGAATCACTATTGATCCAACAAGAACAACTCTAATCAACCTTAATGGAATATTGAATATTGGATTATCAATTCTTCCATCTGCAGCTAACAGCTTACCAAGAATAAAAGGTATTAAATATGAAATAACTAACAATAATAGGGATAGTATTAAAATATTTTTTCTAGTTACTTTCATCTGTATTCATTGGATATAAGTCATGCTTCTATGAATTGTGGAATAAGTCATGTGCCAGCAAATTTACTAAAATCCATAAAGGTGCAAATTAGTACTTGTTTTAATGTGTGTCACTGCCTATTTTGAAGATTATTATATTGCTTAAACCTGCTAGGTTTAAGCCTCTAATTCAAAAAACTGCAATTTCAAACAGATTGGTTAAAGTCGAAAGTACTAAGGACCAAAATACCACCGCAACAGTCATAAATAGATAAATTCTTTTTTTCGGTTCTTTGTACCGCACAACTATAAATGTTCCAATCGGAATAGAAAGTAATATAGGTGTTAATAGAGCAATACCTGGCAATCCATATTTTTTCCAAGTCTTAACTACCAATTTATTTTTTTTAGTGATCACTCTTTTCTTCTTTTTTTGAGGAAACAACTTTACCCAAGTATTGATAATAAATTCAGAGAAGTTGGAGAAGAAAATAACACCTAATACTCCGCCTAAGGAAGTATAGAAAAAGATCTCTATAAAGGACAAAGAAAGGGCAAATGCGTAAGGAAACGCCATTGCAAATTTAACACCACTAAAACCAATAAGGATAACAATCTTTATAAGATCATTCAAAACAGAAGATAGATATAGGTAAAATAGATTGCTAAGAGAATTGCACCTTCAATTCTACCAATCTGTCGTCTGGTTAACATCATGGGGAGCATAATAGCAGAAATACCAAGCACCCATAGCATATCAATACTAAGAATTGCCTCTGATACCCTTATTTCACGAATAAGACTGGTAACACCTAAAATTAAAAAGATATTGAATATGTTAGAGCCAATTATATTTCCAATGGCAATATCAGTCTCTTTTTTGGTAGCAGCAACTACTGAAGTGACCAATTCAGGCAAACTGGTTCCTAAAGCTACTGCGGTTAACCCGATCATTCTTTCAGTTACACCTAAATCTTTAGCAATCTTTGTTGCACCTTCAACAAACCAATCGGCACCAAAGGTCAATGCTAAACTTCCACCAAGAAGCAGAGAGAAAATCACACTTAGTGTTTTGTCTTTTTGCTGTAGTATCGCTTCCTCTTCCTCATCAGGAATATGTTCCGTTTCGGTTTCATCCACAGTTCTGGTTTTGAATATCATAATTACAATAAATGCAATGATACATGCCAGAAAAACACCTCCCTCCCAGGTATTGATGTAATTATTTTGGACAAAGAAATAAAGCATAATCGTAGCCACCATCATAACTGGCCAATCTATCCTAATAGAATCTTTACTTATTTTTATAGGAAAGATAACTGCTGTAATTCCCAATACTAGTCCGAGATTGCACATATTTGAGCCCATAACATTGCCCATAACAATATCATTCCAGTTATTCAACGCTGCCTGGATACAAACTAATAATTCCGGTGCAGAAGTTGAAAAAGCAACTACTGTTAAACCAATAACAAGTGTGGAGATGTTGAATTTTAAGGCTAATCCTGAAGCACCCCTAACCAAAAGCTCTCCTCCAGCAATCAGGGTGGCTAAGCCACCAATAAACATTACGTATTCCACTGTGGGTAAATATAATATTATTTCTTAAACCACTTTACCATAGAAGGTAGATTATTCCGCTTTATACGAAAGTATATTTCGGTGTCTGCACCAAATCCTTTATTAAAGTTTGCTATAGATTCTATGTCAGAACCTTCAAAGTCTAGCACCAAGTTACTCTCGCAGTTTTGTTGAATAATATGATGGATCAATAATGAATAAGCGTTAAGTTCTTTACCTTTTTTTGATGAGGGGTTTATTAAGATGGTTGCCCTGTCTTGATAAAACATAACTAAGATACCAGCTACCAACTCACTTTCTTTATCATAAACAGCATAGGACCTAAGGCATTTCTTTTCATTGGCATTACTTAATAATGTACTAAGAGTTTCATAATGATGATCTTGAATTTCTTCAACTTTTCTGCTCAATAGGTCTTTGTACAAGTTTAAAATAGCAGCAAATTCTTTTTCTTCAATTATTTTCAATTTACTTTTATGAGCATTTTTTAAGTTTTTTTTGGTCTGAGAATTATAATTGCTTCGAATTGCTTCGTAGGTATCAGCTAAAGATAAAATCTGATTTGATCGGGAAATTATTTCGAATTTACTCTTATCGAATTTGGATTCTGCGTTGACGCAGATATCAATAAACTTAAACTTAGATGGTAATGAGGACTCAATATGTGTTATTAATTTATCATCAAATTCGTCTTTTGAGAAAAGCCCTAACTGCTGACAAAAAAAAGGTTGATACAAATAGTAAAAACCCAATTTCTTATTCCATATTACTGCGAACACTGCCTCATAATCATCAACCACTAGGGCTGACCATTGAGGACAAAGACTATCTAAATACCATGAAAGAGCATAGATTCGAGCATTACTAGAATTATTGATACAATCATCCCACTTTTTTTTATCGATTGCCTGATTTTCTAGGTATTGGATCATTGAGATTTAATTAGGCCGCTGCCTTGAGCAGTTCCTCATATACACACTTCCAGCCACTCCAAACTTTATGTTCACTCAAAGCATCATTGTGCCAAATGGTAATAAATGTACCATTCACTTTTTTCACTTCTTCTATCAGCGGTTTAAAATGGTCTACAGCCTCATTGGGTCTGACATTCATATAATACTTTAAGGTCGCATCCATTAAACAAAAAGGAAATAATTTAAGGTTGGTTTTTCCCTCAATATCAAGATCATAATAATAAAACGGGGTGCAGATACTCGCTCTGAAACCGGGATCTGTAGCATACCCCAAAGAATAGTCCTCAATAATATCTAAATCCATCAATCTCCTATATGTATCAGGAAAAGTAATTTTAAGGAAATGTTGCCTGCTTGTAGTTACATCTCTTTTAATAATAGTCGATAACCTATTCAGTTCCTTTTGCAATTTATGATGTTGGTAATTAGAGGCAAATGAAGGATGAATTCCCACTTTCACATAATCAGCCATTGATTTTATGATATTTCTAAATTTTCTACTATGAATCGAAATGTTCTTGTCATTGACATCATAATCTGCTACTAAAAAGAAATATACGGGATCAAGTTCATATTTCTGGTGGAGTTCCAGGAGATAATCAAAAGTATCATATGGATCCTGCTTTTTGTGCAACAAAACCTTAGTTCTTTCTTTAAGATCGTTAAAATCAAGATCCATTATTGATTTTGCATAAGAACCTAAAGTTCTCATCACACCTTTCTCTAAAAAAGCAAAAGTATAATCCACATCAATTGTAGGAATAAACTTATATGGTCTATCAGCAAACTTTAGATCAGTATAGCTTTCAAGCAACCGCTTTTTAAGCATTTGCGCCCAAATATTAACTATCGGTTTATCTAAAAATCCATTTTTGAATGCAATCCCTTCCTTAGCAAAAAAACGATCATACTGGTCTCTAATTTGAGGTAAATATTCTTCATATCTCGTGACTAAATAAAATGATGCCGCAAAAGGGTCAAAAGGGAACGTGGAAGATTGGTTAGTTGAGAAAAAACACTTAGCTCCTTCGCATTCAAATACGGAAACTTCCTGTTCTTTTATTTCATTTTCAAATAACAGAGTTGTAGCATAAAAAAAAGGCTCATCATACACCTGCTCTTGGCAATAGCTAATCTTTGCATCATTAAACTGAATAAACTCCTCAAGATCGTCTGTGATATTAAAGTCTAAACCTAAAATATCATCAAAAATAAGCTCAAATATAAACCTGAGTCTGGAAGTTATTTTGGGAGTATATATAAGCATGGCCTGCACAAGATCTTTATGACTTTTTATACAAGGAAAAATCTGCTATCAGCCGCTCTACGGGTTTATTATTTTTAATATGGGATTCAAAAATCTCATCCACATCAGTAAGCTGAACCTTAGAATACCANACGTTATCCGGATGAACCATCACATTTGCNCCNAATTCNCANCAATCNAAGCANCCNCTTTTNTTAGCTCTTACTTTTAGTTTAAGATCACTNGCTTTTATNAGCTCTCTGAACTTTGAAACAATTTCGCCTGATCCTTTGAAGCCACAACAACCCCTTGGATGTCCTGGCTCCCTTTCGTTAATGCATATAAATATGTACCGCTCAAATTTCATCTTCGATAATCCTGAAAGTCAAAGATATTAAAGTATCCCTAATTATTTAGATTCTTCCTGTGGATATGCATATTCAGACGTTATGTCGTTTAACAAACTTTTGCCAGCAGTTTTCATAATGTAACTATCAACTCCATTCTTAAAAAAAATACTAATAAAGGCACATTTGTGAATTATATTAAAAGAAAACCGTGGGAAATTAAAGGCCTCAAACCAACTGATGAAGCCATACACTTTAAAAGACGAGAAATCATAAAAAGTCTAGGGTTAATTAGTGCGAATGCAATGACCCTGTCTTTTTTGAATAGTTGTGGTGTAGATCCGGAATTGAGCCTGAAATGTAATGACGGAGGAGACGCATTTGAGTTTGATGAAATGTACAACTTCTATCCTGCATCAAGAAACAATATCTATTCTGTAGATAGAGAATTAACAAAAGAATATGATGCAACACATCGTAACAACTATTATGAATTTATTGACTCCAGTCTAAGTAGTATTTATGACATCTATGAGCAAGTTGATAAATTTGATACTTGCGATTGGGAGTTCGAAGTATCAGGCATGGCCAATAATACAGGCACATTCTATCTTGAAGACATAATTAAGCAATTTGATATAGAGGAAAGACTTTACAAATTTCGATGCGTTGAAAAATGGACTATGGCAGTTCCCTGGACCGGTATTCCATTTTCAAAACTGATCAATTTCATGGAACCCACTAACGATGCACAATATGTAAAAATGATATCCTATTCGAATAGCAAACAAATGCCCGGAATAAAAAGCCAATCATCTTATCCATGGCCATATTTTGAAGGATTGAGGTTAGATGATAATTTGTCAATTCAATGACAATACAGCATACACACCTCTAGTTATCAGGTATTTATATTGTAATTAATCATGATAAAAAATAGAAAAACTGATATATAAAAATCTCATATATATTCAAATTGGTACTATTTTAACAGTGTAACATGACCAACAAATCGTTTTCGTTTTCCATATACATCTTTTAGTAGTACTAAGTATGGATAAACACCATCAGGGGATAATTCACCGCTGTTAAACTTTCTTCCATTCCAAAGATCATTAGGATCATTTGTTTTGAAGATCATTTCACCCCATCTGTTGTATACATAAAGTTCAAATTCTTCCATACTCACACCTTTTACTCCCCATCCTTCATTAATTCCATCTCCATCAGGAGTAAATGCATTAGGTATGTAAATTATAGTTTCAGAAATTATACTAACTGTATCAATTGTAGTATCTGCACAACCAAATTCATTAATTACAATTAAGGTTACCCCAAATTTTCCTGTATCAGCATATTCATGTTCAGGATGTTGATCATTATCTGTAGCACCATCACCAAAATCCCAAGACCATGAATCAATTGCCGCACTTGTATCATCAGATAGATCTATAAAGTCAATTATTGGATTCAAGAATGATTGTTCTTTCGGATCCGCTTCAAAGGCAGTGGTCATTCCAGGATAATTTTCAACATCAATTGATTGCTCAACTGCAACACAACCATTCTTATCTATTGCTGTAACAGTAAATGTTCCTGCATATAATTGATTGATCAATTGTGTATTTTGACCATTTGACCAGCTATATGTATAAGGTACAATTCCTCCGAAAACCTGAACATCAATCCATCCATCATTTATTCCAGGACAAGTTTTACCTTTTAGTATCCTGATTATCACAAGTGCCTCAGGTTCGCCAATTGTTACACTAGTGGTATCTGTACAATCTTTTGAATCTGTAACTAATACGGTATAAGTTCCTGCAGGTACATTCGATAGATCTTCAATTGCAGCACCATTTGACCAGTTAAATATGTATCCTCCATTTCCACCAGCAACAGAAAGATCAGCAACACCATTGCTTTCACCATTACATATCACACTATCAGAAGAAACTATACTTGCAACTAATAGATCTGGCTCATCAACATATTCGCTTAACTGAGCATTACAACCATTGTCATCAGTAACCTCTAGTTTATAATTACCTGAAGTAAGTCCATTTACATCCTGTGTATTTGGTCCATGATTCCAGGAATAGCCATATGGTTGAGTTCCTCCTGTTACACCTACATCAATACCACCATCATTTCCCGCAAAGCAGCTAACCACTGTTATGTTACTCGTAATTACCATTGCCTGAGGTTCAGTTATTGTTCTTGATGCCTGAGCTGTACAACCATTTTTATCCGTTACGATCACATTGTAATTTCCAGCTGATAATGATGATACATCTTGAGTTAATGCGCTGCTCGACCAGCTATAGCTGTATGCTTGTGTTCCACCTTGTAGCTCTATATCAATTGCCCCGTCATTTCCTGCATTACAACTAACATTTGTTACGTTAATAGATGTAAATTCTAAGGTATCAGGCTCATTAATGGTAACTGAAGAAGTTGCTTTACACCCT
>JAESSM010000145.1 GCA_016764115.1 Bacteroidia bacterium
GAATTATCGCCATTTTTCAATAATGCTACCAAAACATTATACTACTCATCAAATGGTAAAATTGGAATGGGAGGATTTGATATATATAAGACTTTTAGCGGTGCTGGCAGTTGGTCTGATCCTGAGAATTTAGGGTATCCGATAAACTCAAGTAAAGATGATATGTTCTTTGTAACAACCGATCACGAATCATATGGTTATCTTTCATCTGACAGAGAAGGAAGCTGTGAATGTATTACAGGTTATTGCTATAACTTATATTCAGTTTTATCTAAACCCCTAATTATCACTTTAAGTGGAACGGTATATAAACAGAGTACCAAAAAAGTAATTAGAAATTGCTTAATAATTGTAGAGGATAATATTGGTAACAATACAGCATTTATTACTGATGATAATGGACGGTATGAAACCGAATTGCAAGAGGACATAACCTATTATTTTAAAACTAAAAAAACTACATTTTTTAGCGCAGAGGCAGCTATCAATACTAGTGGGATTGAAGAATCAACAGATCTGATCCAGGATTTTTACTTAGAAAGGATACCAATTGGGGAAATTGAAATCCCGGGTATTCTTTACGACTTTAATAGTGCTAGCTTAAGGTCTGAATCAAAATTAATATTGGATGAGTTGGTTAATTTTCTAAACCTCAACGATAATATTGTTATTGAAGTTGCTTCACATACAGATGAGCGAGGGAATGATTATTATAATTATAAACTTTCTAAAAGCAGGGCCAAATCCGTGATTGATTATCTCATTGCTAAAGAAATAGAGATACCACGTCTAAAATCGGTAGGATTTGGGGAGAAAAAGTTATTGGTAAAACATGCTAATTCCGAGGAAGATCATCAAAAGAATAGACGCACTACTTTCAAAATACTCTCCGAAGACTATATATCTCCTTCTGCACTATAATTGTTTACTTTTTATTTATGAATGCGTAAGAGTAAATACATTACTTTCTTATATTTAAAACAATTACAGTAATAAATGTAAATTTTGAATATGTAAGAAAAATTTAATTTTTGTTATTCTCATTGAAAACAAAGATGAATATTTGTATCATAATTCAAAACAATGAAAGTAGATAAGATCATTGAACACCCAGAAATAGGCTAACTAATTTTATCAAAATTGATTGTGGTTTTGGCTTTCCGCTTTCAATTCAAATGGGTTTAATGATGTTTGTTGATTACTCATTAATTTGATATACCCTAAGGCCTTGGTTACAAACGTTGTAATCAAGGCTTTTTTTTTGATTTTGCCCCTTAACAAAAATTGAACTATTTTAGCTCCCCAATTTTAGGACTTAACAACAAGATATGTCATACGATCTATTAAAAGATAAAAAGGGAATTATTTTCGGAGCATTAGATGAAAACTCAATTGCTTGGAAAGTAGCTGAGAAAGCTCATGATGAAGGTGCTTCAATTATCCTTACAAATGCACCTATCGCCTTGCGAATGGGAAAGATCCATGAGTTAGCTGAGAAGTGTAACACTGAGGTGATTCCGGCGGATGCAACTTCAATAGAGGAATTGGAGAACTTGTTTAATCAATCAGTGGAAAAGTTAGGAGGAAAGATCGATTTTGTACTTCACTCCATTGGGATGTCTCCAAATGTTAGAAAAGGTAAGGCATATACTGATTTGAACTATGATTTTTTTATGAAGACCTTGGATATTTCAGCATTGTCGTTTCATAAAACTTTACAGACAGCCAATAAATTAGATGCAATAAATGAATGGGGTTCAGTAGTAGGATTGACTTACATTGCAGCTCAGAAAACTTTCTCAGGGTATGGTGATATGGCTGAAGCTAAATCTGTGTTAGAATCCATTGCAAGAAGCTATGGATATCATTATGGAAAAGAAAAAAATGTAAGAGTAAATACGATTTCTCAATCACCGACTAAAACCACAGCTGGCTCGGGAATTGCAGGATTTGATGTTTTTTATGAATATGCCAATGATATTTCTCCATTAGGAAATGCAAGTGCTGAATCCTGTGCTGACTATTGTGTTACCTTGTTTTCAGATTTGACCCGCATGGTTACTATGCAGAATTTATATCATGATGGTGGTTTTTCTTTTACCGGTATTAGTGATGCTATAGTTGAAAAGTATACTAAATAATCTCTAATAAATATTGTTATGAAAAAGAACTTTTTATTTCTTGTTGTATTAGCTATTTGTATTTGTAGTACAACAATTAAAGCACAACAGAATGTAGTAAAATTGAATTTGACTAGCCTTGCATTAATGAATCCCTCATTAATTTATGAAAGGGCTTTAAATGAAAATATGTCAGTCAACCTTCATATTCAATATTTATTGCCGAGAGGTCTTCCTTCATTGAGCTTTGCGAGTGAGGATACCTCTGTTCAATTTAGTAGTTTTAAAATGAGTGGAATTAGTGTCGTTCCTGAATTTCGGATGTACTTATCCTCAGAAAAGGAAGCACCAAGAGGATTTTATATTGCTCCTTACTTTAGATATTCTAACTATGGTGCCACTTCAGTTTATGCCTATGATGAAGATAGTTGCNNNAACAGNGCGATGTTAGATACAAAATTTAATATNTCATACATTGGTGGTGGTCTAACAATTGGAGCACATTGGTTGATCAATGATAAAGTTTCANTTGATTGGTGGTTTGTAGGATTTGGNTATGGTACAGTAACCTCTACNGTTAGAGTAACAGGNGAACTTNAATGTGATACTTACGAACAAGTGAGAGGCAGCTATGAAACAGAAGTTTCAGATTATGGAAATGTAACAACATCTGTTGGTAGCGATTTTGCACAAGTTGTTATTAAAAGAGGATTGCCGGGGGTCAGGGGAGGTATTTCGATTGGATACGCGTTTTAATTATTGATCTTGAAAAGAAAAAAAAGGGACTTTGAAGTAATCAGAGTCCCTTTTTTTATATGGTCATAATTTTAATTGATGTAATAATTTATTCCAATCTCAAATCCTCCGTAGAGTGCATGTTTTGGCCAATATTTATAGTCTTTACCGCCAAGTTCTTCTAATGCCTCTTTAATATCAGGATGAGTAATATCAAGAAATCCGAAACCAGCTCTAAAACCAGTTAAAATGTCAGTTTATCCTCAACTAATTCCGCTTCTAAACCATAAGCAAGCTCAATAAAAACATTGAGCTTATTGTAGATGTCTTCATCTTTAGCTACTGGTAACTTACTTTCATCCCCATTATCACTATGAGTAAATATTAAGGCTTTATTAAAGAAGGAAAACTTGGGTCCGATCATAAAGTATGTTGCTGATTGTTCTGATCTTACCCTAAAGTAAGTTGCAATGTCAAAGTATTTGAGCTTTTCTATATAGTACATTTCACTTGTAGGGCTTGAGTTTAAATATTTTTGATTATGAGATGTGGAGAAAAGATCGATTTCTGCACCATACTTAGGAGAAAATTGAAAACCAACGTTGACTCCTTTCATAGAACCTAGTGTGAACCCATAATTATAGGTGTTGCTTTCATATTCATCCTGATCAAAAAGCCAGGTAGTGTTTATTGAATATTTGGGTCCGACTAAAATGCCTTCTTGTGCTATTGATGTATAGGATATAAATCCGATTAGAGTTAAGAGCAATAACTTTTTCATAATTAAAGTATCTGGAAAATTAAATTACCGATGCAAATCTATTTTTTTTATATAACAATTCCATATCAATTTTAGGTTATTTGATCAATGGGTGTCACAAAAATGTGAAATGATTCTCTAGAAAGTGGTTTTGCTGTAGGAATTATTTGTCTTGCTCTTTTTCCTTTTCCTTTTCAGCTGTCTTGGTAGTTGGCTTGGAGCTCTTTTTGTTCTTTACCCTAGACTCTTTTACTTTCTGAATTTTAAACTTCAACTCGGATTTGTCTTTATCAAAAGTAACTTTTATTATATCTCCTTCTGATAATTCAGATTTAAGAATTTCCTCTGCAATAGCCTCTTCAAGATGTTTTTGTATAGCCCTGTGTAATGGCCGTGCACCAAACAGAGGATCAAACCCTTTATCAGCAAGAAATTGCATTGCTTCTTTAGAAAGTTCGAGACCATACCCCATTTCTTCAATTCTCTTGATAAGGTCTTTTAATGCTATCTCAATAATGGCAAGCATGTGCTCCTTTTCAAGACTATTAAAGATGATCACATCATCAATTCTATTTAAAAACTCAGGTGAAAAAGTTTTTTTAAGTGAATTTTCAATTACGGATCTTGCGTAATCATCTGCTTGATTACGTTTAGCATTGGTTGAAAAACCAACACCATCGCCAAAATCTTTAAGTTGTCTTGTCCCCAAATTAGAGGTCATAATAATAATGGTATTCCTAAAATCAACTTTTCTTCCAAGACTGTCAGTCATTACTCCATCATCCAGCACTTGTAATAATATATTGAAAACATCAGGGTGTGCTTTTTCGATCTCATCAAGAAGTATAACGGCATAAGGTTTTCTTCTTACTTTTTCTGTTAATTGTCCACCTTCTTCATACCCTACATATCCCGGAGGGGCGCCTACCAATCTTGATATAGAAAATTTTTCCATATACTCGCTCATGTCAATTCTTATTAGGGCATCATCGGTATCGAAAAGATAATTTGAAAGTACTTTGGCTAATTCGGTCTTACCGATTCCTGTAGGACCTAGAAAAATAAATGAACCAATTGGCTTGTCAGGGGACTTTAACCCGGCACGTGTTCTTTGTATTGCTTTGGTTAATTTAGCGATTGCTTCAGCTTGACCTATGACTTTTCCACTAAGAGCTTCACCCATTTTTAAAAGTCTATTGCCTTCACTTTGTGCAATTCTATTCACAGGTATTCCGGACATCATGGAAATTACCTCCGAAACATTTTCTTCATCTACAATATGTCTTTTAGACTTAGCTTCTTGTTCCCAAGCTAACTTGGCTTGATCCAACTGTTCCAAAAGTTGTTTTTCTGTATCTCTTAATTTGGCTGCCTCTTCATACTTTTGACTTCGAACTACCTTATTTTTTTCTTCCTTAATACCTTCAATTTTTTGCTCGATCTCAATAATATTCTTTGGTACATGAATGTTGGTTATGTGTACTCTTGCTCCAGCTTCGTCCAATGCATCTATCGCTTTATCTGGCAAATACCGATCGGTAATATATCTTGAAGTCAATTTAACACAAGCTTCAAGAGCTTCATCTGTGTAGTTAACGTTATGGTGATCTTCATATCTACTCTTGATCTGAATTAAAATTTCTATAGTTTCCTCAGGTGAAGTAGGGTCGATCATAACTTTTTGAAATCGCCTGTCCAATGCACCATCCTTTTCGATGTATTGTCTGTACTCATCAAGAGTTGTAGCCCCTATGCATTGCAATTCACCTCTGGCCAATGCCGGCTTAAACATATTTGAAGCGTCTAATGACCCAGAAGCACCACCAGCTCCAACTATTGTATGAATCTCATCAATAAAAAGAATAACGTCTGATGATTTTTCCAGCTCATTCATTACTGCTTTCATCCTCTCTTCAAACTGTCCCCTATATTTAGTTCCTGCCACCAACGATGCCAGATCTAATGTCACAACCCTCTTATTGAATAGAACTCTGGACACCTTTCTTTGAATTATTCTAAGTGCAAGTCCTTCAGCAAT
>JAESSM010000146.1 GCA_016764115.1 Bacteroidia bacterium
GCTGGCTTATCAGGTACAGTAACAACCCCAGCTACCTTGTAATTACTATTTACTAAAGCATTTAATGAGGCGACTGCAAAATCAGGAGTTCCTAAAAAAACAACATTCATACTATTCGAAATCTTTATATAGTAAGTACTTCTTTCTGGCTTGTTTGTAATTTGCAATTTCTTCCTGCCAGGTAACTCTTATATCTTTTTCCAACATGCCAGATTCAATTTGCTTTTGTAATTTATCAGTGCCAGCCAAATTTGTAAAGAATGAGTTAAAGAATTTACGCTTACTCTTTGAATTTTGGTAGAAAACCATTACCCAATTTAGTGTTATTTGTTTTTCTCTGGCAAGGTCTTGTTCCTTAATTTTGGTTAGATCAAAGCCGTAGCATAATTTACCATTATGAGGAGGGTATTTAGCCCCAGGCTTACTTTCTGGAGTAAAACCAAATTCAAATTTCTTGTATTTCGGATGACCCAATACCTGAAATGGTGCATCGGTGCCGCGGCCAACACTAATATTAGTACCCTCAAACAATCCCAACGATGGATATAAGTATATACTACGCATGTTTGGCAAATTGGGCGATGGTTTAACAGGAAGTCTGTAAATACTCTCATGAGTATAATTTTCACAGACTATATATTGCAATTTACATTTAATTCCATCTTTCAACCAGCCTTCTTCATTGATCATCCGTGCATATTCAGCTATAGTAAGCCCATGAACAAGTGGTATTGGATGTCTTCCAACGAATGATGCAAATTCAGGACTCAAAACAGGCCCATCAATGTAGAAACCATTTGGATTTGGCCTATCTAAAACTAAGAACTCAATATCATTTTCTGCGCAAGCTTCCATCACATAATGCATGGTTGTCACATAAGTATAATATCTAACCCCAACATCCTGAATATCAAAGATCACGAGATCAACATCCTTCAAATCTTCTTTAGATGGTTTATTCTTATCTCCGTAAAGAGAAATAATCGGAAGGCCTGTTGTCTTGTCGGTATTGTTTGATAAATGCTCGCCCGCATCAGCAGTACCTCTAAATCCATGTTCCGGAGCAAACACTAATTTTATGTCTTGCTTGAGATTCAATAAACTATCAACCAAGTGAATATTTCCAATTAGCGAAGTTTGGTTAGCCACAATTGCTATTGTTTTATCTATAAGGATCGGCAGATATTCAGTTACCCTTTCAGCTCCAACTACTATTTTTTTTGTTTTAGATGAGATTTTAGTACCTAATACATCCTGCGATTTAGCTGTATCAACTAAAAATAGAAACAAAAAAAGCAATATATATTTTTTTATAAACAACTTATTGCTAGTAAATTAAATACTATTAATTAAATAATAAGATCAATAAATTAAAGTTAAGTTAACAAAACTACTAATTACTATTTTATTTCCCTTTAAAATTGACTTATTTTAGCAGAAATAACTTAAAGTGAATTTAGAACTCTTTATTGCAAAAAGAATAACGCTTAATTCAAGCAAATCATTTTCGAACCTTATCGTAAAGATTGCCATAAGTGCTGTTGCTTTGAGCATTGCGGTAATGATCTGTTCTATAGCCATTGTAAATGGATTTCAAAGTGAAATAAGAGATAAGGTAGTTGGGTTTGGGTCTCATATCCAGATCAGCAATTTTGATCATAACAATTCTTTTGAATCTTCTCCAATTAATTGGGATGATGAACTAATATCAAAATTAAGTGCGCATCCTGATATAAAGCATATCGAAAGCTATGCCACAAAAGCAGGCATCATTAAAACCGACAATGAAATTGAAGGTGTATTGTTAAAGGGTATTGGCAAAGATTTTGACTTTGATTTCTTTAAGCAAAACATGGTAGACGGAAAATTAATCAACCTTTCCGGGCCATCAAAGTCAAAGGATATTATGGTTTCCACCACAATTGCCTCAAAACTTAATCTAAAGACCGGTGATAAGCTTTTGATGTATTTTATTCAAGATCCTCCAAGAATAAGACCTTTTACTGTTTCAGGAATTTACGAAACCGGGTTTGAAGATTTTGACAAACTGTTTGTTTTTGCAGATATAGCTCATATCCAAAAACTAAATAGTTGGGAAGATAACCAAATAGGAGGATATGAAATTTTAATTAATCAATATGAAAGAATCGAGGAAGTAGGAGATTTTGTTTATGCAAGTATCGGCCACACTTTGGATTCCAGAACAATTAAAGAAATATACCCTCAAATATTTGATTGGCTGACTTTGCAGGATACCAATGTGATCATCATCATTTCGCTTATGGCTATTGTTTCCATAATAAACATGATCACAGCTCTTCTGATACTAATACTCGAGCGAACCAACATGATTGGTACACTAAAATCCCTCGGTGCAAATAACTGGAGTATTCGTAAAATATTTATTTATAATGCGATGTATTTGATTGGAAAAGGGCTGCTTTGGGGTAACTTAATTGGTGTAGGATTCTGTATCCTGCAAAAACAGTTTGGCATTTTTACCTTGCCACAAGAATCTTATTACCTTTCTGTAGTTCCCATCAATTTAAATTTGACCTATTTATTACTACTTAACTTAAGCACAATAATTATCTGCAGCTTGATGATGGTAATCCCCTCCTATTTGGTTTCCAGAATAACGCCTATAAAGGCAATTAGATTTAATTAAACCTGAGTCCTATTAACAATATATCATCTACTTGCTCGATATTTCCTTTCCATTTTGCGAGGTCTTTATCGAGTTCGCTTTCCTGTTCAGATAAGTCCATGCCTTGAATTTCCAATAACTTGTTTCTTAACCTTTTAGAACTGTATTTTTTTTCTCTTGGACCTCCAAATTGATCAACAAATCCATCTGAAAAGATATAAACAGTATCCCCAGAATTCAAATTAAATTCATGATTAGTAAATTTTCGATCGATAGATACTTCACCACCAATACCTATCTTATCTCCCTTTATATCATGCAATTCAGAATTTAAAATATATAATGGCCGTTTTGCTCCAGCATATTGCAATTTATTTTCTTTCAAATCAATACTACACAAAGCAAGGTCCATCCCATCCATTGCACCTACTCCTTCCTTATCCTGACGTAAAGCAGTTTTCACTCCATCATGAAGTTGTTTTAGTATTTCTGACGGTTTTGTGATACCCTTTTCAATTACTATTTGATTCAATAGATCATTCCCGATCATGCTCATAAAGGCTCCTGGAACACCATGACCGGTGCAATCACAAGCAGCAATAACAATTTCATCCTTATTGGCAGTTTGAGCAAAATAATAAAAGTCCCCACTTACAATGTCTTTGGGTTTGTATAGAATGAAACTATTATTAAGAATTTCATAAACTTCCTCTTTTGGAACCATAATTGCCTGTTGAATCCGCTTAGCATAATTGATACTGTCAGTAATGTCTCTGTTTTTCTGCCTGATTATCTCCTCAGTTTTTTTTCTTTCCGTAATATCTGTATCAATGATCACGTATTTTTTAGCTTTTCCAGCATCATCAAAAACTGGTGTTAAAGTAGAAGCCATCCAAACCTTACCCCCTGATTTTGTCTGATTGATAGTCTCATAACTTATTGATTTCTTTTGAGAAACACTTTCTGCAAGTATCTTTTTAATTTCAGGGTTACCACTCATCTTCAAAAATGAACCTCCGTAAATTTTCTTAAGATCACTCATGTCATATCCAGTGGTGCGTAAAAATGCTTCATTTACGTACTCAAAATTTGCTTTATTATCCATAATGATTACCGCATTTTCAGTTTGACTGGCAACAATTGAAAGCTTTTCAAGCTCATTCTTTTGTTCTGAAATTTCTGCAGTTCTTTCTTCCACCTCATGCTCAAGGATCTCCTTGGCGCGTTTCAAATTCTGTTCTCTTATTTTGATAAACAAATAAATTCCTGAAGCGATAATTATAAATACCAATGTATAGAACCACCATGTTTGCCAAAAAGGTGGGTGAATTATTATCTTAATAGAAGCTACTTTTTCACTCCAGATTCCATCGCTATTTGTAGCCTTTACTTTAAACAAATACTCTCCCGGATCAAGATTTGTGTAATTAACATTGTGATTAAAATCCGAATTAGTCCAGTCAGAATTAAAACCCAACATGCAATATGAATACTGATTTCTGGTAGGGTCAGTGTAATCAAGTGAAGCAAACTCAATCTCCAAAATATTTTGATGATACTCCAGTTCTATTTCTGAAACTTCAGAAAATAAATTATTAGTCGGTAAGGACTTATTCATAACTTTTATATCAGTAAACACTACCGGAGGCATGAAATTATTTTCTTGAAAATGTTGAGGATGAAATATGTTTAGACCATTAGGTCCACCAAAATACATTTCACCTGTTTTGCACTTATAACAAGCATTGGTATTAAACTCATAATCCTGAATTCCATCGTTGATTCCGAAATTTTTAAACTTCCCTGTCTGCAGGCTAAATTGGCTTATTCCTTTATTGGTACTTATCCACAAATACCCATCATCATCTTGTAAGATGCAGTAAATGAATGGATTAGGAAGCCCATCTTTTTCATAATACCTTCTAAAAGATTCAGTTTTAGTATCAAATCTGTTTAACCCATGATTTGTTCCGACCCATAAGGCTCCTGAATGATCTTCATATAATGTGCGAACATCGTCACTACTAAGACTAGCAGGATTACCTGCCTCGTTCTTGTATTGCTTAAATTCCCCACTTTGTAAATTATATTTATACAATCCATTGTTCGTAGCTATCCAATAAATCTCATCAGCAGACTCTATTATATACCAAACAGTATTATCACTTATGCTCGTTGAACTTTGGTTTGTTTTAAGGTAACGGGAAAACGATTCTGTATCATAATCAAAAATATTGAGACCGTTATCAGTGCCTACAAACAGCTGCTTATTACTTCCTTGAAAAATACACCTAACAGTATTATTGCTTAGGCTGGTTTGGTCATTCTCATCATTAAAGAAATATCGAAATGTCTGACTATGGGGTTCAAACTTATTCAGCCCAAAACTGGTACCAAACCATATATTTTCTTCATGGTCTTCCAAAATGCTCCACACTGTATAATCGCTAAGTGTATTTTCATTCAATCCACTTTCCCTTATATAATTCTTAACTTCACCATTAAGAGTATTAATGTTATTTACTCCACCTCTTACAGTTCCTATCCATAAGTCTCCCCTTGAATCTTCAATAATTGCTCGGACATAATTTGATTTAAACTTATAAGGATTATATACATTAGTATGATGGTGTTCAAACTTTTTCTTTTTGAGGTTTAGCTTATTCAATCCGGCACCGATAGTACCTATCCACAGATTACTAGCTCCATCAACATACATTGATCTAAGCATTTCATTGCTTAAACTCTTTGGTAAATGAAGTTGATGTTTTTGTACCGTAAAGCTCTCTAAGGTTCTGTCATAAATAATCAAACCTTGATCTGTGGCTATCCATAAATTACCCTTATTGTCCTCAATGATCGATCTAATAGTATTTAAATAAAAATTATCAATAACAGAATAGTTCTTTTTATAATCTCCGTCTTTGGTATTTTCTAATTCATTGATCAATATCTCTCCGTTTTGCGTAAATATTACTGTTTCAAAATTATTTGATTCAGAGTTATACTTATTCAATCCGTTCATAGTCCCAACAAATAAATTGCCCTTGGAATCATCAAAAAAGGAAAGTACTACCTCATGGCTTATGGAATACGGATTTTCCTTGTCATGCTTAAATTGCTCCAACGACATTGTGGATGTATCAAACTTATATAGCCCACCTACTGTTCCGAACCACACCAGACCACTAACATCAATATGCATTGACAATACTGCTACATCGTCAATCATTCTAAATATCCCATCAATATTTTCATCTTTAAGAACCTTTCCAGTTTCTAACGAGATCCTGTCAATTCCTCCTACTGTACCTACCCATAATACCCCATTTCCATCATCATATATTGAGAAGATCCTGTTGTGTTTTATACTATTTGGGTTATTATCATTGTGTAAATACCTTTTGAATTTGTTGGTTCTTGGATTATACCTATTTAGCCCTCTATTGTGAGTAGCTACCCACAAATAGCCTTGATTATCAACCAACAAACTGTTTATAAAGTTCCCGGATAAAGTTGAGGTATCTGATGCATCATTTTTGTAAATCAAAATATTGTAACCATCATACCTATTGAGTCCATCTTGAGTACCAAACCAAAGAAAACCTGTTTTATCTTCAACTATTGACATAACCGGGTTCATTGATAAACCATCTCTCATTGAAAGATGCTCAAATTGAATAATATTCTGTGCAGTAATGACCTTTCCTGCCAGTGAAACTGTTGGTATCAGTAATAATAAACCAAATATGAAAAATNCTCTTCGCATAATAAATTATATATAAATATATTCTTTCTTANCGATATATAAAATCACTTAGTGATATCTTTCATCNGTTTATAATTTATTTCTAATTGGCAGATNGAACTCACATGNAAAAAATAATAATCCCCNATNGTAATAAATTATGNTTTTTGACATATTCGTTTCATATCATTTATAACCTCACTATCTTTGCACCTCTTTATTAATACTTGATAACAGATTGTAACGAATGGAGTTAGCAAAAACATATGATCCAACAAAAGTTGAGGATAAATGGAACAAACATTGGATAGATCAAGGTTTTTTTAAGTCGACTCCTGATGAAAGAGAACCATTTACGATAGTTATTCCTCCCCCGAACGTTACAGGTGTACTTCACATGGGGCACATTTTGAACAACACCATTCAGGATATTTTAACAAGAAGAGCTCGCATGCAAGGAAAAAATGCTTGCTGGGTACCTGGAACAGATCACGCTTCAATTGCTACTGAATCTAAAGTAGTAAATAAGCTCAAAGAAGAAGGAATAAATAAATCCGATTTAACAAGAGAAGAGTTTATAAAACACGCTTGGGAATGGACCGATAAGCACGATGGAATTATCCTTGAACAACTCAAAAAACTTGGAGCTTCATGTGATTGGGATAGAACTCGATTCACGATGGAAGATGACCTTTCTGATGCAGTTTTAGAAGTTTTTGTTGATCTATACAACAAAGGGTTAATATACAAGGGATCCCGAATGGTTAACTGGGACCCTAAAGCACTTACGGCAATTTCTGATGAGGAGGTGATCCACAAGGAAGTTCAATCTAAACTTTACTATTTGAAATATCAGATTGAGGGAACCAATGATGAATGGTTGACGATAGCTACTACACGACCTGAAACTATTTTGGGCGACACTGCCATTTGTATTAATCCAAACGATGATCGGTTCAAGCATTTGCATGATAAAAAAGCACTGGTTCCACTAATAAACAGATCAATACCAATCATTTTGGATGACTATGTAGATATGGAGTTTGGAACAGGTTGTCTAAAAGTAACTCCGGCACATGACGCCAATGACTATGAATTGGGTAAAAAACATAATCTGGAATCTATAGATATTTTCAATGACAACGGAACTCTAAATGAAAGTGCTCAGCTATACATTGGTCAAGATAGGTTTGAAGTACGTGATATAATCGTTAAAGATCTAAACAAAAATAATCACGTTGAAAAAATTGAGGATTATGTTAATAAAGTAGGTTATTCAGAAAGAACTGATGCTATAATTGAACCTAAAATGTCGGATCAGTGGTTTATGAATATGGCTGAACTGGGCAAGCCTGCTCTTGAAAATGTGATGAATGACAATATTCAATTCCATCCTAAAAAATTCAAGAACACCTATAAACATTGGATGGAAAACATTCGAGACTGGTGTATTTCACGGCAATTGTGGTGGGGGCATAGAATACCTGCATGGTATTGTAAAGGTGAAGAGTGCAAAGAATTGGTGATGGTTCAAATTGAAAAACCTGAAAAATGTACGAACTGTGATGGTTCAGATAAAATTTATCAGGATGAAGATGTTCTTGATACATGGTTCTCCTCATGGCTATGGCCAATTTCTGTATTTGAT
This sequence comes from Bacteroidia bacterium, assembly GCA_016764115.1. GTDB lineage: Bacteria > Bacteroidota > Bacteroidia > JAESSM01 > NORP286 > NORP286. Next base: position 8,044 of record JAESSM010000146.1, read on the forward strand.
GGATTTAAAAATCCCGACAACGAAGATATCAAGTATTACTACCCTACTAATGACCTTGTTACAGCTCCGGAAATATTATTTTTCTGGGTTGCAAGGATGATCATGGCAGGATATGAATATAGAAAAGAACTTCCCTTCAAGAATGTTTATTTAACAGGTATTGTAAGAGACCAGCAAAGACGTAAAATGTCAAAGTCTCTTGGTAACTCGCCCGAACCGTTAGATTTAATTGACAAATACGGAGCTGATGGTATTAGAACAGGAACGCTCTTTTGCTCACCAGCAGGAAATGATCTTCTTTTTGATGAACCATTATGTGAGCAAGGAAGAAATTTTTCCAATAAGATATGGAATGCATTCCGGCTAATTAAAAGTTGGGAGGTAAAAGATGGAGGGAATAGCGACAATGAAGCAGCTTTAACTTGGTTTGATGCCAAGTTAAATGAAACCATTGAAACAATTGAGGATCATTATTCAAAATTCAGAATGTCAGATGCTTTGATGAGCGTTTACAGACTTCTTTGGGATGATTTCTGTTCATGGTATCTGGAAATGATCAAACCACCATATCAACAGCCAATAGATAGAAATACTTACGACAGAACAATCGCTTATTTTGAAACATTAATGAAACTGCTTCACCCTCTAATGCCTTTCATTACTGAAGAAATCTGGCATTTGATTAATGAAAGAAAGGATAGTGATTGCATTACGGTTTCAACTTATCCCAAAATTGAAAAATATGACCAAAAGGTCATAACCGATTGTGATGATATACTTAAGATCGTTACAGGAATAAGAGGAATCAGGAAAGAGAACAATATTTCTAATAAAGAAACCATTTGTACTTCGATAAATACAAGCACTCCTGAACTCTATAAATCATTTGAAACCATTATCAAGAAATTGGCAAACATTGACAAATTAACCATGGTTGATACTAAAGTTGATGGAGCACTTAGTTTTGCAGTTGGTAGTGATGAGATTTTTGTTGAATTGGAGGGAAATATTGATGTGGAAGCTGAGGTGAGTAAACTTACCAAAGAACTTGAACATGCCAAAGGATTCCTAAAATCAGTTGATGCCAAGCTCTCCAATAAAGGATTTGTAAATAATGCTGGTGCCGAAGTTGTAGATCGTGAAAAACAAAAAAAAGCTGACGCAGAATCCAAAATTAAAGTTTTAGAAAATAATCTGGCCAATTTAATGGCTATGGAGAAATAATCAATCGTCATTGCGAACGCAGTGAAGCAATCTCCTGCGGTTAATCTAGGTAGGAGATCACTTCGTTCCTCGTGATGACGTACATTTTAGACACTGCAGATATCATGAAAAACATCCTAATATTTCTATTTGCAACTATTATAGCATTAACAACTCAAGCCCAAATTACCGAAGACATCAAAAATCTTCAACCAGCTGAAGAATTTGAGAACATCCATGTGCAAAAAATATACAGCGATTCAAATAGTACAGGCTTTGTAATTTGGGTGAAGAAAAGCGTTAAAGCACACAAACACGTAACCCATACGGAACATTTATATATTCTGGAAGGAGAAGGTCAAATGGAAATCGGTACTAAAGACTACCTTATCAAACCAGGTGACTACCTGGTAATTCCAGAAAATACCGCACATTCACTAAAAGTAACATCTTCAAACCTAGTTAAAGTTCTTTCGATACAAACGCCTGAATTCTTGGGTAATGATAGAGTATTTATTGAGTAGTTGATAAACTCAAAATCATGGTGATTGCCTGGTATTTCTTAAGCCTTCGTATACCACAACACTAACAGCATTAGCTAAGTTCAAACTTCTTACGTAAGTGCTAAAAATCGGTATTTTATACACTTTATCTACTTCCTTATCGATTATGTCCCGAGGTAAGCCAACAGATTCTTTTCCAAATATTAGAAACATGTCATCCGTATAATTAATGGACAAATATTCTTTCTTTCCATGACTTGAGAAAAATGCCATGTTTTTGCCTTTATTTATAGAAAAAAAATCAACTGTGCTGTCGTAAATACTTAAAGAGATGTGTTGCCAGTAGTCAAGTCCGGCTCGTTTTAATCTGGAATCATCCAAATCAAAGCAAAATGGTTTTACCAAATGTAACTTTGACCCTGTAGCTAAGGTGAGGCGACCAATGTTTCCGGTATTCATCGGGATCTCGGGCTCAATAAGAACAATATTAAATCCCATTCCTCTATTATCTCAATTGGTTCTCAAAGTCAAAGTTGGCACACATTGATTTTAGCTTGTTAATTTAAGCGATAGATAGGATGTGGTTTTTCGAAAACTATGTCTTCTTTACTTTGACAGCATTCATACCTTTCATACCCTGTTCGAGTTCAAAAGTGACTAGATCGTTTTCCTTTATTTCTTCCAGTAATCCGTTCACGTGTACAAAAAATTGTTCATGAGTCTCAAGTTCTTTAATAAAACCAAAGCCTTTTTGATCGTTGAAAAAATCAACTCTTCCTTTTCGTACTGCGCTAATCTCAACTTTCTCCTTTTTAGGAATGCCTAGTACTATATTTTTTGCACTTACCTTCTTTTTCTTAGTTGGATCGGGTGGTGTATCAGAGATCCTTCCATTTTCATCCACATAGGCCATCATGTTCTCAAGATCACCTCCTGGTGAATTTGCCTTACGTTCTTCTTTCTTTAGCTGTTTCTCTTTTCGTTTCTTTAAACGTTTTTCCTCTTTTGCCTTCTTATTAAAAGACTGCTGCGATTTCGCCATTTTTCTTAATATTTAGTGTATCAGCATGCGAATATATGCAATTGCATTAATATCCTTTGCAAATTTAAGAAAAGGCTATTGTTTTACCCGTACATAAATGGGAAAAGTTGGTCCTCTCAAGATTTTGGAAAACCTGTTTGTCCAAGATTTTAAGCATCAATTGCTACCACTTCCTTATCCTTCTTCAAATGATTAACCACTGCACGAATTTCAGCATAAGAATACCCATCACCTAACGCTTCCTTAATGGGATTTAGCGCGATATCACTATGTATATCAATGGCTTTTTGAATAGTTGCCATTTTTTCACTTGATATCAGTTCTTCTACCTGAACATCATCAGTAAGAATCAATTGTGCCAGATGGCCTTCTATTGTAAACTGTTTGAGGTTCCGTATGGTCATAATTTCATCTATACTCTTTCCGCTTCTAAATAATCCAAGGGTTTCTTTGTGTGTATCACCTGATTTCGGTCTTATTCCTGTTCCTTGTTTAGTTCGTTTTGTTTTTTTGAGATGAATATTGGACGATAAGTTCTTTTTTGTACAATAGCTATCAACTGTTTTAAGAAAGATATCCCCGTATTTATGGATCTTTACTTCTCCAAATCCTGATATTTTTGAAAGCTCCTCCCTGTTTTGTGGAAGATACCCTGCCAGTTCTATTAAAGTAGAATCCGCAACAATGACATAAGCAGGAACAACCGCTTCTTCAGCCAGTTCTCTCCTGATCAATTTTAATTCTTCAAATAACTCCAGTTCATATTCAATCTCTGCTTTTTTAGCCTTTGCCCTGATCTTTGTTGCTATTAGCATCACTTTTTCGGTGCCCTGTAGTATCCCTAAACTCTTATCCGTAAGATTAAGTACCGGGTATTCACCTTCGCTTAACTTAAGGAGATCATAGTCTATTAATGTCCTGATATGTGAATGCCACTCCTGTTTGCCAAGATCAGCGCCAATTCCATATGTTTTGAGCTCTTTGTGCCATGACTTTATTTTTTTAGAATCGGAGCCTCTCAAAAAGTCTATTACATAATTGATCCCGAATTTTTCTTTCAGCCGAACAACTGCTGAAAGTGCTTTTTGAGCAATAATGGTTCCATCAAACTTTTCATGTTTATCCAGGCAAATATCACATGATCCACATTGATCTGGATATTCCTCACCAAAATAGTTGAGAAGATATTTTCTCCTGCATTTTTTAGAATTGCAAAAATCAGCCATCTGGTTGAGTTTTTCCAACATGATAGCAGATTGCTCTTGATTGTCTTCGATCTCTACAAAACCTTTTAATTTCATTACATCAGCATAGCTGTAGAACAGAAGTGCATCACTTTTTAAACCATCACGACCGGCTCTTCCGGTTTCCTGATAATAACTTTCGATGTTCTTTGGAAGGTCCATGTGAACAACAAACCGAACATTTGATTTGTCTATACCCATTCCAAATGCAATGGTTGCGACCATTATTCGAACATCATCCTTGATAAACAACTCCTGGTGTTTCATCCGCTCTTCCCTTGTGAGCCCGGCATGGTAAGATTTGGCAGTAATATAATCCTGGCCAAGTTTGTCAACCAAAGTTTCAGTTGATTTGCGGGAGAGACAGTAAATGATGCCTGAATCACCAGGATGTTCTTCTAAAAAGTCAAGTAACCGGTCGTAACTATTTTGTTTGGGCTCAATGTAGTAATGAATGTTTTCACGGTTAAAACTCGAAACAAATGTTCTGGGTGAATTTAGATCTAATCTCTCCAATATATCTGTTTGCGTTCTTGAATCCGCGGTTGCAGTTAATGCAACTACCGGGGTTTTCAAGAAGTTGCTTTTAAGCTGTGTTAGTTTCCTGTACTCCGGCCGGAAATCATGGCCCCATTGTGATATACAGTGTGCTTCATCAATCGCAAACAATGAGACGTTCAAAGTTTTTAGGTAATCCAGGAACTCACCATTTTGGCTAAAAAGTCTTTCAGGAGAAATGTACAGTAGCTTGATCTCATTTTTGTTCAACAATTTGAAAATATTACTCTTCTCTTCAACAGAGATCGTTGAATTCAAGTATGCAGCTTTAATACCATTCAATTTAAGCGCATCAACCTGGTCTTTCATTAATGCTATTAGAGGTGAAATGACTATGGTTAACCCTTCAAATATCAATGCCGGAATCTGGTAACACAGCGATTTTCCTCCACCGGTAGGCATGAGTACGAAAACATCTTTTCCCTCAAGTATGTGGTTGATAATATCTTCCTGGTTATCTCGGAATTCACTATAACCAAATTGGGATTTTAATAATTGTAGTGGGGTTTGCATATGCATTAATAATATTTTTCTATCCCTCCGAATCCAGCTATTAGCTTGTTTTTTGTTGTCTGAATATTCGTACATCAGCCACAAAGGTGCCGAACGGCAGCACAGAAGCCAGTAAAGCCCAGAAGGTCTTCATCAGGTTCCATTTGTACTTAATCATAACGACCATCACCAAGAAACAATAAATAATAAAGAGTATACCATGTGCCATTCCCACAAAAAAGGTCGGCTCTGGGATACCTCCAATGTACTTGAGCGGCATGCATATACCCAGAAGTACTAGATAACTGATGCCTTCCAGAAAGCCAGTAATACGTAATCTGCCGATATTGGTTCTTAGCATTATAAATCAATTATAATTATTTCTAGCTTGTCATTGTCACTCATTATCTTCTCTTTTTTGGTTGCCGCTACGTAGGAATAAACTGCGTTTTAATGCAGTTTATTTTTTGTTGGCAAATCGTTATTCCTTCAATACTTTTATCAGCAAATTTTTCCCTTGTTCAGTTCGAATATCAACCAGATATACGCCTATTGAACTATTTATCTCCAAGTTTAGTTGGTTAGTGCTTGTATAATTTTGAATGGAGACAACTTGCCCGGCACTATTGCTTAAAATTACAGTTACATTGTAATAATTCTGATCTAACTCGATTGTGAAACTACCAGTTGTAGGGTTCGGATATACGGTTAGTGAAGGAGCAAAGTCGTTTTCTATTATTCCTACCCCTGTGATTGTGTTACAAGCTGATGTGTCAATGCACCCATTTTGGGTGATTTCCACAGCATAATTTCCATTAGTTGTTGCTGTAAATGATTGGTTCGTTTCATCGAGAATTGGTGTATTT
>JAESSM010000009.1 GCA_016764115.1 Bacteroidia bacterium
CCAGAGAATTTTAGAACTAAAGCAAGATGAAGAGTTAGTTTCTTCTTCGTCAGAAATGAAAAATTCAGTAATAATTCCACCATGTTTTATTGGTGATAATACAGTAATTGAAAATTCAGTTATCGGCCCTCATGTTTCTATTGAGGCAAACAGTAAAGTAAATAACTCAGTCATCAAGAATTCCATTATTCAGGCAAATAGTACTATTTACAATGGTAACTTCAGTAATTCCATGGTAGGTAATTATGCTGAATATTCCGGGGAAACTAAGGAACTTAGCATTGGTGATTACTGTACCAATGGACCACTAAAGGAATAATTAAACTTCCTTTTATTCAATGAAAAAATTAATTGGCATAATAAAATACTTATTGATATTAAGTATTGGGGTTGGTTTGTTGTATTTAGCATTCAAGGGTCAGAATCTTGAAGAAATGATACACGAACTGAAAAATGCTAAATATGAATGGGTGTTATTATCAGTCATAATCGTCTTTATCGCTCATATAAGCAGGGCTGCTAGATGGAACATATTAATTAAACCCTTAGGATATACTCCAAAGTTATTAAACACTACTGCTGCTGTTTTGGTTGCTTACATAACAAACTTGGTATTCCCAAGGTTGGGAGAAGTTGCAAGATGTGGTGCCCTAAAAAAAACAGATAAAATACCAATGGACAAGTTAATTGGAACAGTTGTTGTTGAAAGGGGGATCGATTTCATTGCTTTAATGGGCATCCTTTTTCTATCCGTATTACTTCAGGTTGATTTAGTAAGCGCTTTTTTTATGGAAACGGTTATAAATCCATTTACTAGTAAACTTGTAGATACATCCTCCAATTTGAAACAGATAATGATTATTGGTGGAATTATTTTTGTGCTTCTAGTTGTTACATTGTTCTATCTCAGAAATAAGATCAAAGATCTAGAAGCATATAAAAAATTAATAACCCTTATTGCCGGCTTTATTCAAGGAATAAAAACAATCAAACATATGGAGAACAAACCTCTATTTGTATTTCACACTTTCTTTATTTGGGGCAGTTATTTCCTCATGACCTGGGTTTGCTTCAATGCGCTTGATGCAACTGGAAACCTTGGCATACCTGCAGCAATGTTCATTTTCGCAATGGGAGGAGTTGGCATGGCAGCACCGGTTCAAGGTGGGATTGGAACTTTTCATTGGGCTGTTGCGCAATCAATGGTTTTGTATGGTATTGCTGAAAGTGATGGGCTTGTTTTTGCGACTTTAATACATGCAGGACACACTATATTTACTTTGATTTTTGGAGGTGCTTCACTTATTTATGTCCTGATATTAGAAAAAAAACAAATTTACAAGCTGCATCTGAACCTGCGTGAGTCATTTAGAAAATATCAAATCAAAGGTTCTAAATCAGGACCAGCTCCAAATCCAGCTGGAAGAATGGAAATCCGAAAAGAAAAAAATCGCATTTACAAACGGCTGTTTTGATATTATTCACCGAGGGCACATACACTATCTTGCCCAAGCAGCAGATTTAGGCGATTACTTAATTGTAGGGTTGAACACTGACGATTCTGTAAGAAAATTAAAAGGCAATAACCGCCCGGTTCAGGATGAAAATACGCGCGCTGAAATATTGGCTTCACTTTCATTCATATCTGCAGTTATTCTTTTTGAAGAGAATACACCCATCAATTTGATAGAAACTATTAATCCCCACATTTTGATAAAAGGAGGCGATTATCAGGAAAGTGATATTGTAGGTGCTGATTTCGTGAAAGCCAATGGTGGAGAAGTGAAAACTATCCCGTTTCTTGATGGTCATTCAACCAGCGAGTTAATAGCAAAATTCAATTAATTGGTAATGGTCAATATTGACCCATCATAGCTGGTTTGATATTCCCTTAAAGGTTTGGTAGCAGGAGAAGTAAGAACACTCCCATCCAGTAATTGAAATTCTGAGCCACAGCAAGTATCAATAGCCGTCAAACCCGAGCTGTCAACATTGCATTTCGCACAAGAACTAAGTGGTTCATAAGAACAGTTCCTATCATACGCTTTAAATTCATCCGTAGAAACCCTATATACAATAATTCCTTTTGATCCTCCAGAAATGTATTCCCACCCGTTTACTGCCGTTAAAGATGGATAATTCACTATGATCAATTGCCTGTCAACCAACACATCAGGAATTTCATCCGTATCATCATCTTTTTTGCATGAATAAAAAATGGATGATAAAACAGTAACTAATAAAAGACAAAAACTTATTCGGATAAACATATATAAACTGAAATAGGAATTCTAAATTATAGCTGATTTGAATTGTTTCAAGAATCTAACATCATTTTCGAACAATACCCGGATATCATCGATTTGAAACTTAAGCATCGCGATACGTTCAATACCCATACCAAACGCAAATCCTGAGTATTTCTTGCTATCGATCTTGCAGTTTTCCAACACATTTGGATCAACCATGCCACACCCAAGAATTTCCAACCAGCCTGTATGCTTACAAACCTTACATCCTTCCCCTTTACAAATGTTGCACGATATATCCATCTCCGCAGAAGGTTCAGTAAATGGGAAAAAAGATGGGCGAAACTTAATATCTGTATTCTCTCCAAAAAATTCCTGTGCAAAGTAGTATAATGTCTGTTTTAAATCTGCAAACGATACATTCTCATCTATATACAGGCCTTCAAATTGATGAAAAAAGCAATGTGCCCTTGCAGAAATTGTTTCATTTCTATAACACCTTCCAGGAGAGATGGTACGAATCGGTGGTTTCTCACTTTCCATTACTCTTATCTGTACAGAAGATGTATGAGTTCTTAAAAGAACGTCTGGATCTTTTTCAACGTAAAAAGTATCCTGCATATCTCTTGCCGGATGATTTTCTGGAGTATTTAATGCGGTAAAGTTATGCCAGTCATCTTCAATTTCAGGACCCTCAGATATGGTAAAACCAATCCTACTGAAAATATTTACAATTTCATTATGAACTATGGATACCGGATGTCGTGCACCTAATTCTAATGGTTCAGCTGGCAATGAAAGATCAACATCAGATGATGTAATTTCAGCTTGTTCAAATTTTACATTGAGTTCATCTATCTTTTGTTGAGCTTTGTTCTTTAACAAATTAAGTTGCTGGCCTACTTCTTTGCGATTATCGGTTTCAACATTCTTTAATCCTGCAAACAATTCAGCCATTATACCTTTCTTACCCATGTACCTGATCCTAAAATCCTCAACTTCATTCTTATCTTTAGGATCAAAATCTTCTATTTCTTCTAAAAATTTCTTTATTTCGTCAACCATGGCGTAATTTTTGCGAATTAGTACCGCAAAAGTACTAATTTTGCATCATTATTGTTAAATCAAAACACTGAGTAAATGAATGATCAAATCAAGACAATATCACTCGCATTAATTGCAGTATCGTTACTAGTGCAAACATTTATACAATTAACTTCATCTGATGGAAGTTCAACAAGCTCAATCGGACAAAGCGGATTACCATCTTATGATAATGCTTCCACGCTTCCAGATACCCCACCCTTAAACAACAATACTAACACCCAACCGACTAATGCCCAACCTGTAGAACCAGACCAACCTTTAACTACAATGGTTTTTTCTGAATACGATCATGATTTTGGGTTACTTACAGAAGGTGATAAAGTAACTTACGTATTTGAATTTAAGAATACAGGGCCTAATCCGCTAATTATAAAAAATGCAAGAGGCTCTTGTGGATGTACCGTACCTGAATGGCCAAGAGAACCTATTGCACCAGGAGAATCTGGTAATATTACAGTGAATTATGACAGTAAAAACAGAAAAGGTATACAGGATAAGACGGTTTCCATTACGGCAAATACTGATCCTCAAATAATCCAATTAAAAATACATGCAAAAATTGCACAACAGATCAATTTAGGTGAAAATGTTATTGGTGGAGACGAAGCGAATTAGCATACTCTAACACAAAAATACTTAATAGGGGTTCATTGGTTTGAACTCCTATTTTTTTACTCATGCGAAAAATAACTGCTGATTATATTTTCCCAATTTCCTCACCACCTGTTAAGCAAGGAGTAGTGTTAATAAATAATGATGGTACAATCAAAAGTGTTGTAGAAAGAGATCAATTTGAATTATCTGAATTAGAAGTACATGATGGGTTTATTACTCCAGGATTTGTTAATGCACATTGTCATTTAGAATTATCCTACCTGAAAAATAAAATCTCTGAAAAAACCGGATTAGTAGATTTCATTACGAAAATTATAGAACTCAGAAATGAGTTTGACGAGGAAACAATTCAATTAGCTATTGAAGAGTCAGAAAAGGAAATGATTGCTAACGGTATCGTTGCAGTAGGAGATATTTCAAACACCATCAATTCCTTTTCTCAAAAATCAAAGTCCAATATACTGTATCATACATTTATTGAACTGATGGGATTTCACCCTGATGTAGCGGAAGTTGCATTCAACAACGGATTGGATATTTATGAATCTATACCTGGATCTAACAAGAGTGTAACTCCGCATGGACCCTACTCCGTTTCTGAGCAACTCTTTCATAAAATTAATATTCATGCGAAGAAAAATAATTATCCACTCTCCATTCATATACAAGAAAGTGTTGATGAAAATAAATTGTTCCAATCTAAGGAAGGAGACTTAATTGAATTCTATAAAAAATTGAACATTGATTTGGACTTCTTTGAATCAACCCAAAGATCGTCTCTGCTTTCCGTTATACCCTATTTAGAAAAGGAATTTAAAATACTATTGGTACACAACACATTTACCACACCCACTGAGATAAAGTGGATCGAAGAAAATTATGAAAATGTCTGGTGGTGTTTTTGCCCAAAAGCTAATCTATATATAGAAGAAACTTTGCCAGAATTTACCTCCTTTATGCAAAACAACTGTAAAATAACGGTAGGTACTGATAGTTTAGCTTCTAATAATTCCTTATCCATATTGGATGAATTAAAAGTTATCAGTCAAACTGATCCAAAAATTCCATTAAATACCCTCTTAACCTGGGCAACAAAAAATGGAGCTGAGTTTTTGAGGTTTGAAAATACGTTAGGAACACTTGAAAAGGGAAAGTCTCCCGGTCTAAATTTAATCAAAGATGTTGATAATCAGGGAATTAAAATGCTCTCGGAAAGTTATATTGAAACACTATTATAAACTTGCCAGAATTTCACCAACTGTTTACATTCAATTAATATTTGTAACTTCCATACTTAATTTCCGTTTATATAACTCATAGAAAACCTGAAATTGAAATCCATGCGATTTTTCCTATTATTTTCCTTTTTATTAATAATAACACAATTAATAGCTGCTGAGAAGCAAGTCATTATTCGTGGTAAGATATCTAATTCAAGTACAGAACAAATCTATATAAGAAATATAAAGCATTATAAGGACTACTTCAAGATCAAGAAAGTTTATTTTGCTTCATCAAAAATTGGTAGTGATGGTAAATTTGAGATGAAATTTACGGTAAAAAGATCCATGCCTGTCGAAATAAATTACGGAAATAGCAAAATGGAACTCTTTGTTTTTCCGGGAGCAATTCTTCAAATAACTGGAAGCTCTAAAAAATTTGAGGAGTCATTGACTTTTGATGGGATTGGTAAAGAATTCAATACTTTTTTGGTTAAGCATTATACAAAATTTGAAAATCCAAAAGCAATTGCAAAGCTTGAAGAAAATATTAGAAAATTGACCACAGATGACTTTGTGAAATTCAATGACAAAAGGAAAAAAGAGCAAACTGACATGCTCAATTCATTTTTTAAAGGTAGTGTGCCTTCGACTTTCAAAAAGTATATGCTTATAAATATTGAATATGACTGGGCTAACAACTTCCTGAAGTTTTTCAATTATGCATTACAACGAAATATACCTGTTGATACATCTCGTTATGCTTTTTTAAAGGACATACAAGTAGAAAATACTAAAGCTTTTACAAGTGCAAAATATCTTGATTTTCTAAATACTTATACAAACAACCTTTATTATAAAGATTGTGCTGAAAAAACCAGGATTGGCGAAGATATCGATTCATCTAAATACTTTTATGAGCAGTATAAGATCCGATTGGTTTATTTTTCTAATGAAAAGATCAAAGAACTATTATTAGCGAAAATAATTGCAGATGCTATAGAATCCGATAACTTGGATAAAATATCTCATCATGTTGATAGGATGTTGAGAAACTACCGAAAAGTAAGTAAAAATAAGAAATTCTTTAAAGTACTTTTAAAAAAATACAGAACTGTTAACAAGTTGGCTCCAGGAAACCCTGCTCCAAATTTCACATACAAAGACTTGAATGGAAATGAGGTATCATTAACTGATTTCAAAGGAAAAGTAATTTATATAGATGTGTGGGCCAGTTGGTGTGGTATATGTAGAAAGGAAATTCCCCATTCCAAAAAACTCGAAGAAAAGTTCACCGGAAAAAACGTTGAATTTCTTTATGTATCAATTGATAGGGTTGAAAAAATGTGGCGCAAAATAATTACTGACCATAATTTGCAAGGAACCAATTTATTTACGGGAGATCATTTTGATTCTCAAATCGTCAGTGATTATAATATACAATCTGTTCCGCACTATATTTTAATTAATCAAAACGGTACAGTTGTGGAAAACCGAACTAAGAAGCCCACTGAACGAGTCGAGCGAGATATACAACTGTTGTTAAATAGAAACTAATCACTTTCCTTTAATCTTTGAAGATATAATTGAATTGTGTTTTCTAATCCCAGGTAAATTGAATCACAAATAATTGCATGTCCTATTGATACCTCTGCAGTTTCTGGAATCTTTTCTATAAAATATCTTAGATTTTCTAAATTCAGATCATGCCCCGCATTAATACCAAGTCCTAACTCTATTCCTCGATTAGCAGAATTAACATAATCTTCAATAGCCGCTTCCCTGCCATTTTCATAATTTGCAGCATAAGGTTCCGTATAAAGTTCAATACGATCAACTCCCGTTTCAGCTGCCCCCTCCACAAATCTTATTTCAGGATCAACAAAAATTGAAGTTCTAATTCCACAAGCTTTAAATTCAGAAATAATATCAACTAAAAAATCCTTGTGAGTAATAGTATCCCACCCACTATCTGAAGTCACCACATCAGGTCCATCCGGAACTAATGTAACTTGTGTAGGTTTTACCTCCTTTACTAATTCCAAAAACTCAGAATTTGGATTCCCCTCGATATTTAACTCTGTAGTAACAATCGACAAAAGATCATAAACATCCTGATACTTTATATGCCTTTCATCAGGTCTTGGATGAACTGTAATTCCTTGAGCACCAAAGTTTTGGCAATCAACAGCTGCTTTTACAACATCGGGATTATTGGTACCTCTTGCATTGCGCAGGGTAGCAAACTTATTTATATTTACACTCAGTTTAGTCAACACAATTAATTTAGATTCAAAGTTATATAACTTTGACAAAAAAATATCGTTTTAAAACATAGATAAATAATTTAAATGTTAGCAAAGGAGCTCATAACAGATAATATTCCTCCCTTAAAAACTTCGGATACCGGTACCAGAGCGTTAGATTGGATGGACGAGTTTAGGGTAAGTCATTTACCCATTGTAAATAATAATGAATTACTTGGTGTAATCTCAGAAGTAGATATTTTAGATTTGAATGATGCTGAGCAGCCACTAGGAAACCATAAATTATCTCTCCATAAATCATTTGTATATGAGAATCAGCACATATATGAAATTATTAAATTGATTGACGATCAACAGTTAACCATAGTACCGATATTAGATCTTAATGATCATTATATTGGCATGGTATCCCTACATGAAATTGTAAAAACTTTCGCCAAAATGGCTGCTTTAGACAGCCCAGGAGGAATCATTATTTTAGAATTAGGTATTAGAGATTATTCTCTTTCCGAAATTGCTAGAATTGTTGAATCAAATGATGCAAAAATTCTAAGTTCCTATGTAACTTCTCATGTGGATTCTACCAAAATTGAAGTTACCCTTAAAGTCAATAAAACCGAGCTAACCCGAATTATAGCTACNTTTGACCGATTTAGTTATACTATTAAGGCTTCTTACCATCAAGATGAGTTTTATGAAGATCTTCGTGATAGATATGATTCACTTATTCACTATCTCAACATTTAGATTTCTAGGATAAGCCCGAAAGTTTGGTGAAAATAATCTGTTTCATAAGTATACTTTTAATACACCTTCATCCACTTTTTTCCTTTGCTGGGAATTACCAAACTAAAGCAAACAGAAGTGATGAAAAAAAATATGTTGTTGTAACTAAGATCTCAATAGAAGGAAATAAGATCACTAAAGATCACATCATATTCCGCGAACTTTTATTCAACATTGGAGATACTATTTTGGTTGACGAATTGAATAATAAGATCAACTCAAGTGAGGACAACCTAAAAAATACCTCACTATTCAATGAAGTAAAAGTGGAAGCAAAAAATTTGACATCTGAAAAAATTACTATTCACGTAAAACTTGCAGAACGGTGGTACACATGGCCAATTCCTATATTTAACTTAGCTGATAGAAATTTTAATGATTGGTGGGTAAATCAAAATAGAGATCTATCAAGAGTAGATTATGGTTTATTTTTTCTTCGATATAATTTTAGAGGTAGAGATGAAAAACTCAAAGCACATATTCAACTTGGTTATACGGAGCGATTTGCCATGACCTATGAAATACCGTATGTAAATAAAAAGCAAACTTCCGGTATGGCATTTTTCTCTTCTTTTTCAAGAGGAAGAGAGTTACCATATAGAACTTTTAATAACAAATTAGAATACTACAAAGAACCCGATAATTATATCCTAAAGGAATTTTATACTGGTATAAAGTACATGTATAGAAAGGAGATCCACAACAAGCATAGAGTGGAGCTGATATATCACAACAACTCCATAAGCAGTTCTATTGCATCACTTAATCCTGATTATTTCTTAAATGGTGCCCTTGATCAAAAGTATGTATCAATAAATTATGAATATATACGAGATCATAGACAATTAAAGGCTTATCCTTTAAAAGGTAATTATTTTGAAGTTGAATTTGAAAAAACCGGTTTAGGATTATTCAACGATGTTGATCTTTGGAGCTTTTCTGCAAACTATAGACACTACATCCAGATATTTGACAGGTTATATGGTGCAGCTGGTATATGGTCAAAATATATTGGGTTTAACCAACCAAATTACTATGACACCGATGCATTGGGATATAACAAATATTTGAGAGGTTATGAATATTACGTTATTGATGGTCAGTTCTTTGTTTTGACAAAAGTATCTTTGAAATACGAAATTTTAAAACAACAAAAGAGAACATTCCGAAACATGCCTCTTCCTCAGTTTCAAACAATCCCACTAGCAATTTTTGCAGGAATCCACTTAGATAATGGTTATGTATTGGATAATTACTATTTTGTAGATAATAATCTCAATAATTCACATTTATTGGGAACAGGTATAGGAATTGATTTTGTTTCTTTCTATGACAAAATTTTAAGAGTTGAATATTCGTTCAATAAATTAGGCGAATCTGATTTATTTTTACATTTTTCTATACCTATTTAATTAATAATGAAGAAAATAGGAATATTCGGTAAGTTTTTGGATAAATCATCCATTGACCCTATTCAGAGTTTACTAACACAACTTTGTGATAAGTGTGAATTATTAACAATATACCAACCTTTTTTTGATCACATTAAGGATAAAGTTACTCTTGAAAAAAGCATTCAAACCTTTGATAAACACGAAGAAATTAAAGGTAAAATAGACTGCTTGTTCAGTATTGGAGGGGATGGAACATTTCTGGATACAATTACTTTAATCAGAGATTCCGATATCCCGATTATGGGAATAAATACAGGTCGTCTTGGGTTTCTTTCAAGTATTGCAAAAGAAGAAATAAGTGATGCCTTAACTAAGCTATTCAATGACGAATTTTCGCTTGATAATCGAACCTTGATTAGTTTGGAATGTAATAAAGGAATTTTTGAAAGTGTTAACTATGCTTTGAACGAATTTACGGTACATAAAAAGGATACCTCTTCTATGATCACCATCAATACTTATTTAAATGGTGACTTTTTAAACGCTTACTGGGCTGATGGGCTAATAATTTCTACACCCACAGGATCAACAGGATATTCATTAAGTTGTGGTGGGCCAATTGTATTTCCTCAATCAGGAAATTTTGTAATCACTCCTATTGCATCCCATAATCTTAACAATCGTCCTATAGTTGTTTCAGATCAAAATGTTATTACCATTGAAATAGAAGGGCGTTCCGATAATTTTTTGGCTACCCTTGACTCCCGTTCTGAAACTATAGATAATACTTACAAGCTAACTATCAAAAAAGCATCATTTGATATAAAAATTGTTCGTTTAAGTAACCAAAACTTTACCAATACGTTAAGAAATAAACTAATGTGGGGATTGGACAAGAGGAATTAGAACAAAGTATTGAAAATACAGGTAACGAATCAGAATAATTGTACGCATACATTGGAAATTTTGATTTTAAATTTTTTTTGACTATAATTGATGTTGTTAAATTGCGTTAAGTTATGAGGAAAATTTCCATAATATTAGTCATCATATTTTTTACCATCGACTTTACCAATGCTCAACCTTGGAAAAGAAAACGTTGGGAAGCCATTGGTATAATCGGAGTTTCTAACTTTTTGGGTGAACTTGGTGGAACAGATGATGTTGGAGGAGAAGGATTAGCTGGATTTAGAGATTTAGAGTTCAAAACAACTCGCCACGCAATTGGAATAGGTATGCAATACCGGATGGGTGAACAGTTTTATTCAAAAATAAACATCATTCATGGTAAAGTAGCTGGAGATGATAAATTAACCGCTGAACCATTTAGAAGATGGAGAAATCTGCATTTCCGATCACCTATAGTGGAACTATCTTATAACGTGATGTTCACTATTAACAAAGAACAGGGAGGCCACCGTTATAAACTAAAAGGAGTACGTGGTCGAAAATCTTTGCAAATGAATACTTACTTTTTTGCAGGTATTGGAGGATTTTGGTTTAACCCGAAAGCTAAATATAATGGTAAATGGACGGCATTAAGGAAATTAGGCACTGAAGGACAAGGACTTCCGTCTATTAAATACGCCAATTATACTATTACACCCAAAAAAAATACTCCCCTGTTGCTCTCATGATTCCTATAGGTATAGGGTTTAGAAGACAAGTAAACAGACAACTTAATGTGGCTTTAGAATATGGAATAAGAAAAACATTCACGGATTATCTCGATGATGTTAGCACTGTCTACTACGATCCATTTGTTATGAGTGATATGGCAGCATCTTTATCAATAGGAGCAGATGAAAATGAATTGGATTTATCATTAGATCCAAATGCATCCTCACAACCTGCTGTAGCTCCGCATTATTCATATACCACTTCTCCTGGTCAAAAGAGAGGTGATCCCGATGATAAGGATGTATACATGTTCTTTGTGATTACATTTAACTATGTGATGAAAGACAGTAGAAGCTTCTGGCCTAAATTCTAAGTTTTCATTTTTCATAATATTTTAGTTCTTTTGCACGTTTATCTTTAGATATAAGGTGTACAAACTTGTGCGAAATTCAATTAATATATTTCTTGTCTTAATAACTATGCCGCTAATTGGGCTATCCCAAATATGGGATATTGGTGTATGGGGAGGCATTAGTAATTATCAAGGGGAAATAAACCCTGATTTTAATATGAAATTCGTGAAACCTGCTTATGGCGCATTGATCAGGTATAATTTCAACCCTATAATATCAGTTCGGGGTAATTTCTCAAAAGGCAGTATAGGTGCAAATGACTCAGAATTTAAAGGTTGGCAACAACAACGAAATCTTAGTTTTCAATCAAAAATTACTGAGCTTTCCGGATTATTCGAGTTTAATTTTAAACCATTCATAACTGGAGATCCTAAATATAATTTTACAACATATCTATTTACAGGATTTTCTGTATTTAGTTTTAAACCCCAAACAACTTACAACGGTTCCATTACAAATCTTCAGGCTTTCGGTACAGAAGGTCAAGGCAGTGAATATTATCCCCAAAGAAACAAGTATTTCCTATATAACTTTGCAATTCCAATTGGAGGTGGAATGAAAGTTAGCCTTTCTAATCATCTATCTTTTGCATTAGAAATTGGTGCAAGAAGAACATTTACCGATTATCTTGATGATGTTAGTACAACTTACCCAAATAGTGAATTAATTGGTCAAAAAGCAGATGGTAGCACGACCAATGGATTATCAAATCAATCATTACAAGCAAATAGTTCAAATGATGTTTCCGATCATCAAAGAGGTAATTCTAAAGATAAAGACTGGTATATGTTTGGTGGCGCTGTTCTTGCCTATAACTTCAAATTCGGAAAATGCGGCAAAGCCTTTCATGAAGGATATAAATGGGACTAATAAGTAAGTCTCAATAGGCCTCTATTCCCTTTTACCATTGATTTTCGTACCTTTGCATACTTATGAGTTATTCAGATAAAGAAATATTAAAGGCGTTAAGCAATGTGATAGCTCCTGATCTTGGAAAAGATCTAGTAACATTAAATATGATCAGGAAGTTAAAAATTGAGGGTAAAGAAATATCTTTTGATCTTGTTCTAACAACTCCTGCCTGCCCGCTTAAAACAGCACTTGAAAATGCTTGCAAAAATGCAATTAAACATCTTGTTGACAAGGATGCAATTATTCATATGAATACTACTTCAGATGTGACCTCTACCAAATCCTCTAGTGAAGATGCATTGCCTGACGTTAAGAATGTTATTGCAGTAGCTTCTGGAAAAGGAGGAGTTGGAAAATCTACTGTTGCTGTAAATCTTGCTATTTCATTGGCAAAAAATGGTGCTAAAGTTGGTTTAATAGATGCAGATATTTACGGTCCTTCTATCCCTATTATGTTTGGGATGAAAGAAGTAAAACCTCAAGCAAAGAAAATTGACGAAAAGAATTATATGATTCCATTTGAAAAGTATGGAATACAATTTATATCGATAGGGTTTTTTATGGATGAAGAGCAATCTTTACCATGGAGAGGCCCAATGGCGTCTTCAGCTATTCGTCAATTTATAAATGATACTTTGTGGGGTGAACTGGATTATATGATCATTGATCTTCCTCCCGGAACAGGAGATATTCAATTGACATTGGCTTCCGCAGTGTCTATTACAGGAGCAGTTGTAGTATCAACACCACAAGATTTAGCTTTAGCAGATGTAAAAAAGGCAGTCGGAATGTTTCAAAATCCGAAAATTAATATCCCCATTATAGGGTTGGTTGAGAATATGTCTTATTTCTCTCCGGAAGATATGCCGGATAAAAAGTATTATATCTTTGGAAAAGGAGGAACTGAAAAATTATCTCAAGAAAAGGAGATTGAATTTTTAGGAAGCCTTCCTATTATAGAACAAATAAGGGTATCATGTGATTCAGGTAGTCCGATTAGTTTAGATGAAGGTTCTGAGTCAGCTATTCTTTTCAAAGAACTATCAGAGAAAGTAGCGCAACAAATATCAATTATTAATAATAAGAAAGAACCTAAACCGGAAGAAACAACAGCATAAAATGGAAAATAAGATTGATAATTCGCTAATTGAAAAAATTGAGGAAGCTCTAAATTCTATAAGACCTTATTTAGAAGCTGACGGTGGAAACGTGGAATTACTGGGAGTATCCGAGGAAATGAATGTATCCTTGAAACTTTTAGGAAGCTGCGAGCAATGTCCGATGAGCGTGATGACTTTAAAGGCGGGAGTTGAGCAGGCGCTAATAAAAGCAGTTCCCGAAATAAAATCTGTAGAATGTGTTAATTTAACTGACCCTAACGATCCCAATGCTGTGTTACCAGAAAATCTGAGATAATCTAACTGGTACCAATCTGAACACCGGATACTTTTACTTCTCCTGGAATAAACCTAACCTTTTTCGGAAATAGTTTTTTGCAGATATCATCACTTCTTTTAATCGTAAAAGCTGCGTCACTATTTAACGATGAGGTAATAACAAAAGAACTTTCATCAGTAATACTTGGATATCCATTTACCACAATTGGTTCTTCACCATCGACATCGATTTTGAGAGACATTATTGGATTACTCAATGAACTGGCATTTACATCATCCGTAAAATTAGAATTTGCAAGATATTTTAACCTAGAAAAGTATTTCTTGGTAACTTTATTTGAATCTACCTGGATCATTCCATCGAGAAACCAGCCATTCTCTTTCAACTCTATTGTAAAAGAACTATCCCCAGGATATGTATAAGTTAGTTTTGTCCAATCTTCAGGATCACTGTCAATAATAACATCATATCTCCAAAATTCTAGTTGCCTGTTAAATGTAATATCAAGTAACCCTTCAACGCTATACACTTCATCCGCATCAGATAATCGAATATAGGTATACATTTCTCTTTGACTTTTATAAGAGAATTTCCCTAAAATGATATCTAATGTCCTTTTATCTCCTTCAAATACTCTTACTCTTACACCAGAAGTATCAACTTGAAATTCATTATACTTCTCTTTATCAGTAGATACTAAATTGGAAGGTTTTATAATTGCAATTTGATCGATCGCACTAACTATTTTCTCGTCATCTGCTTTTCCAAATTTATTCTCCCCTATTTTAACTTGCCAACTTCCATCGGTTTTGATCAAATCAACTTCATTTTTCGCCTTGGTTAAAATCTTAATAGCGCTCACTTTATCAATATCCACATTAACCAAATCCTTATTAAATGTGCCTTTACTCTTCGTCTCTTCACTGGATTCAACAAAAAATACTATCAACAAAGGGCACCAAAAACAAGTGCAAGATGTAAAGTCTTTATTTTCTTGAACATTTCTTTCTATTAATAATTATCCTCCATCCAGCGTTTACGCTTTCTTGATTGCATTTGGTAGCGAAACAAACCATAAATTAGAATTAAAATGATAGGAGCAAAAACGTTAGTATATTTTATCATTGTCTTGGTATCATCTTCTAATTGCTCTAATGGTCTTGACGTAATTCCTTTTGTTCTTAGTTCTATTAAACCCGTATCATCTGATAACCAATCAATAGCATTGACCATTATATTCACGTTATCAGGGTGCACTCGTTGAGCTTTTTGCCCTTCTCCATTTACAGCAAAATTGCCGTTTCCAATAACAACCAATCGAGAATTATTCTCCCCACTTATTTGACCATCCAAGGCAACAGCTATTGGGAGTGATCCCAAGGTAAAATCAACTTCGGTCCAGTTTTTTGAAATATCTATATAAAATGGTGGTTTTTCCACACCTGATTTAGCAGAACTAAGTGCTAATGGATATATCTTAACTTTTGATGTATCTATACCTGAAAAAGAAAGTGCATTGGTAAATGGTAAAACGATCGCCTCCAGTCCTGAAGTAATTGGGTGTTCGGTAAAATTGGATATTATTGGAAAATAAGGAAACTTAACTTGAGAATTAAAGGACATGAATCCTGCTCTTTGTTGCACTGTAACAGAACCACAATCCACATCTCTGACGATATTATCTTCAATTATAACTCCTTTATCTTTCAACCAAATTTCTAAGCCAGTTGATTTACTCTTCGCATATGCTGTTTGTAGATCTGCATCAATTCTTGAAGTAGCTATATAAACATTTCTTCCTGAATTAAAGAAGTTATCGATGTGTTGAATATGAGACAGTGGAATAGAATCTTTAGGATCAATGATCACCAATGTTTTATAGTCATCTCCTATCCCATTTGAATCAGTTAATTCAACCTCATCTATTTCATATAAAATTTCAAGATTTTGTATAGCCTGTATCAATGCTGCCTTTTTAGGTTCTCCATGCCCCTGTAATAATGCAAGTTTAGGCTTCTCTGTAACTGATAACTTTTTAATAGTTGTAGCCAATGAATATTCCATAGCTGCACCAGGCTGTATGACTGGAATCACCTCTTTGTTCTCACCTAAATGTACAACCGCACCTAAATAGGCTCTTTGCTGTTTCATTTGATCGCGCTCTCTAATATTAACAAGGATTGGTGAGATACCCTGCTGCTGTGCTTTCATTTCTGATTGATCATCTTCGCTTGGATTAATGAATTCATAAACCAAATTTCCATTTGAGCAATTGGAAAACTCTATCAATTGTTCACGAAAATCTTTACGGGTTTTGTCAATATTGGGAGGTAAATTTTCTGAGAAATACGCTTTAACTGTAATTGGAGACTCCAGGCTTGCAAGAATATCTTTTGTAGCATTACTTAATGTATAGCGTTGATCAGCTGTAAAATCCAATCTGAAGAACATCCTGTTTGATAAGGCATTCAGCAATACGAAAATTCCAATAATAATAAATAGCTTGGTATATATAGCATTTCTCTTCATCTTGGTAATCTTTAATTAACCCAATTTCTTTTTGATAATAAGACTTGGGATAATATTAACCCTGTTCCGGTTATTGAAATGAAATAAATAATGTCCTTTGAATCAATTACTCCCCTTGAAAGAGATTCAAAATGATCCCCCAAACTTAAGTAAGAAAGTATTGCTCCAATTGTTCCTGTAAAATTTCCAGCTAAAACACTGAATAATATTTGGAAAAATAATCCGATAAATAGTGCTAATAAGAATGAAACAATTTGATTATTGGTTATACTACTTGCGAACAAACCAATTGCAATGTAAGCTGAACTCATAAAGACCAACCCTAAATATCCACCCCATACACTGCCGTGATCAATTGGGCCTAATTTAGCAATTGTAAAATAGTAGGGTAATGTACACAACAAGGCAATTACAACTAATAACAAACACGACAGGTATTTACCCACTACAATTTGCCAATCGCTAACTGCTTTTGTAATTAATATTTCTATCGTTCCGGTTTTGTTTTCCTCGGCAATCATTCCCATTGTTAAAGCAGGAATAAAGAAAAACAATGTCCAGTATGCGATTCCGAAAAATGAATTCAAGCTCGCTTGTCCCACCAAAAACACATCATTGCCATAAAGCCATGTAAAGAATCCACTAAGACCCAAGAACACAACAAGC